>CAZUUD010000014.1:3479-11714 GCA_964623045.1 uncultured archaeon
GATATAGTCAGTGCCTATGCAGCAGGAGATATCTTCGTCTTCCCGTCACTAAGTGAGACTTTTGGCTATGTCGTGCTAGAGGCACTAGCATCGGGAAAGCCAGTCATAGTTCGTGATCTCGATGTTTATAGCTGGTTACCGAAGAATCTAGTATTAAGGGCCAGAACCGATGAGAATTTTCGAAAGAAGCTAAAGCTCTTGATAGATGATGCTAAACTGAGAAAGAAACTATCGAGGATGGGTCCTGAGTTTGCGAAGAGATTTGAACCAAAGAAAGTGGGAAGAAAACTAGTCGAGGCATTCGAAGAGATCTTAGCTTATAACTAATTGGGTTGCAAGAGTTATAATGCGAATAGCTTTTTTCACTGATACCTATGAGCCCCAAGTCAATGGAGTAGTAACTGCAATTCGTGTACTTTCCGAAGAGCTAGCTAAGAGCAATAAGATGTTCCTATTCTGTCCTGGTGAGAGGTTAAGGGTAAGTAAACGAAAAAAAGGAGTAAGGATCTTCGAAATACCATCATTACCATTCCCTTTCTACAAGAGCTACAAGGTTGCGAGACCGCAACTCCTGACAATTCATCACCTTTTCGACGAAGTCGACCCAGATGTAGTTCACGTCCATACACCAGCAACTCTAGGAGTGATAGGGGCAAGCCTTGCAAGGGTTCACTCGGTGCCATGCGCAGCAACTTATCATACGCTTTTGCCAGAATACTTCCCTCACCTCACTTTTGGCAAGGCTAAAAAGCTCATGCGAACTATAGGGAGACTTTCAACGAAACCCTATACTCAGGCATTCTACAATCGCGTTGATGCTACCATAGCTCCGAGCACCGAGGTGGCAGAACTGCTGAGGAAATGGAAAGTTGGTAATGTATTAGTCATTCCAAATCCAGTCGATAGGGTGTTCTTCCGCAAAAGAACCCCCAAAGCTAAGGCTAGGAAGATATTCGATCTTCCTCAGGACAATTTCATCTTTCTCTATTTAGGGAGAGTGAGCTTCGAGAAGAGACTTGAACTGCTTCTTAAGGCCTTTAAGCTTGTGGAAAGGAAGATTTCTAACACTTTCTTAGTAATAGCAGGATGGGGCCCCGACGAAGTTAGATTGAAACATCTCAAAGAGAAGCTCGCTTTAAAACGTGTGAAATTTCTCGGGTTCGTCGAATCAGATTTGTTAGAAGCGTGCTACAGGGCGGCGGATGTATTCGTTTCTCCAAGCCCAACCGAAACCCAAGGCATAACCTTCGTAGAGGCTATGGCATGTGGTCTACCGCTAATAGGAGCTAACACTTTAGGAGCGAGGGAGGTCATAGAGGAAAATGATGCAGGAATTTTGGTGAAACCTAATTCGGTGAGATCTCTCGCCAAGGCTATGCTTAAACTCGCAAATGACGTGAGACTGGTGCAGAAGCTAAGACAGGAGAACGTGAAGAGGGCTAAGAGATATGATCCTAGAGAAGTGGCAAGGAGACATCTTTCGCTCTACTCTTCCCTAACGTCCAAAGCACCTTCGAGAATAGGGAAAATCTTCCGAAGATTGATCCACGGTCTTTGAAAGATATTAAAAGGTTGTCCCAAAGGAAAATTTAGTTTCGATTCTCGTGGTAGACATGAAAAAACAATCTGGTACAACAACAGTTGCACTGATCGGTAGGGATTGTGTTGTTTTGGCGGCTGAAAGTAAAGCGACGATAAGTTACTTAGTTGCTAGTAAGGAGGCGAAGAAGATCTATCCTATAACGAATAGGATAGCGGCAACGATTGCAGGAAGCGTTGGGGATGCACAAACACTAATGAGGATACTCAAGGCAGAGGCCAAGCTCTATGAGTTGGAGAATGGCGAAGTTACAGTTAATGCTATGGCGACGTTACTTGCGAACATCCTTCAGAGTTCTAGGATATTTCCCTACATAACTGAGGTGATCTTAGGAGGAGTAGATTCGAAAGGTAGACACATTTACGATGTGGATCCACTCGGTGGTGTACTCGAGGAAAGGAAGTTCATTGCTAGTGGTAGCGGATCACCAATAGCATTGGGTGTGTTAGAGGAGCTATACGAAGAGGGTATGGAAAGGGAGGAAGTGGTGGAAGTGGCGATAAAAGCTATTAAGGCAGCTGTAGAAAGGGATGTGTACTCTGGAGGGAGGAGAGTGGAGCTGGCAGTGATAGATGAGAATGGGATAGAACCAAGAACAATCGAACTCGAGTTAAGCCTTAAGAAATAGTTCATCAACTTTGCGGTTGAGAAATATGTCTATTCCAGACGAAATCCTAGCTTCGTTACCCGAAAATAGCGGTATAGCCGAGGTTTGTTTTGAGGCAAGCGATATAGTCGTATACACAGAGAGTGTGGATTTTCTCCTCAATTCTCAGCCGTTGATAAGAGAGCTAGTTAACAAGTTCAAGAAGCGAATCTCGGTAAGAGCAGCGAAGTCTTTGCTTACCGATGAAGAGTTTGCAGAAGAGAAGATAAAGGAGATAGTACCAAAGGAGGCAGAGATAGAAGAGATCTACTTCGAGCCAGAATTCAGCAAAGTGGTAATCCATGCAAAACGACCAGGAATGGTGATAGGTAAGAACGGCGAGGTAGCAAGGCAAATAATAGCAGCAACCCATTGGAGTCCTGAAGTCAAGCGCAGTTGTGATATTCCAAGTGAGATAGTACGCGCGATAAGGAAGATGCTCCACGCGAACGCTAAAGAGCGAAAGAAGTTCCTAAACGAACTCGGGAAGCGAATATACTCAGAGCCAAAAGAAGTCGAGTTCATCCGCGTATCCTTCCTAGGAGGTGCTAGAGAGGTAGGGAGAAGTTGTATCTTGGTTAAGACCAACAATTCACACGTTATGTTAGATTGCGGTATAGCAGTTGCTGGTCAAAGACAGTTCCCTTATCTCGAGCTCGAAGATTTCGTGCTTCAAAAGCTAAACGCGATCGTAGTTTCTCATGCCCACCTAGACCATGTGGGCCTAGTTCCTTATCTATACGAGTATGGTTATCGTGGTCCTTGCTTCATGACAGAACCTACTCGCGATCTCATGGCATTGCTCTGCATTGATTACATCAACGTCTGTCAACGGGAACATAAGGAGGCACCGTACTCCATCAAGGGAATAGAACAAGCGATAATGCACAGCGTGGCTTTGGATTATGGGGTAGTTACCGACATAACTAACGATGTTAGACTCACGCTCGAAAACGCTGGCCATATGTTAGGTTCTAGTGTTATTCACTTGAACATAGGAAACGGAACCTATAATTTGCTCTATACGGGTGATCTAAAGTTCGGATTAACAAGACTCTTCTCGCCGGCGTCAACGAATTTCACGAGGGTAGAAGGCGTGATCATAGAATCCACCTATGGAAGTAGAGAGGATGTGCAACCTAGACGAAATGAAGCAGAAGCCCAACTTCTGACTACTATCAAGCGAACCATAGAGAGGGGTGGTAAGGTATTGATCCCAAGCTTCGCTGCAGAGCGTGGGCAAGAAGTCGCTGCCATCCTAGCAGCATCAGATCTAGACGTTCCTATCTATTTAGATGGTATGTTGTGGGATGCTACTGCTATCCACACTGCTTATCCAGAATTCCTCTCTAGAAGTATGCAACGAAACATTCTTTCTGGAAGGAATCCATTCCTTGATTCCAGATTCAAGGCCATAGGAAGCGCAAAGGAGAGAGAAGCTGTGATTAATGAGGCAAGACCAAGCGTGATAATCGCTACTAGCGGTATGCTCAATGGAGGCCCTATCTTGGAGTATCTAGAGAGGCTAGGGGGAGATGAGAGAAACACCCTAATCTTCGTTGGCTATCAAGGAGAAGGAACGTTAGGAAGAAGGATCCAGAAAGGTTGGAGACAGATAGCAATCAATGGTAAGGTAGTCGAGATAAAACTTCAAGTAGTTACTGTTGAAGGTCTAAGTGGACATTCGCACCAAAGAGAATTACTTAATTATCTCTCGAGATTAAGAACGAGACCAAAACAAGTACTAGTGGTGCACGGAGAACAAAGTAAGTGCATCGAGCTAGCAAGAACGATCGAGAGACTATTTAGAATAGACGCATATGCTCCTAAAAATCTCGAAACAATAAGGCTGAAATGAAGCTGAAAAGAGTAGAGGAGGGAAAGGTAGAGCTCTTCGTACCAGATGTAGAGATCCCAGAACATGGAAGAGGCATAGCCTTTTACAATCCAGCGATGAGACTCGATAGGAATCTGAGTGTAGCAGCACTTGCTAGCTTCAGAAAAATTTATCTAGAGCGATTTAGAACAGAACCAGTTGTTTTCGATGCACTCACAGCTACTGGCGTAAGGGCATTACGCTACGTGAAGGAAGCAGGGGTTAAGGAATGTGTGGCTTGCGATACTAATGAGAATGCAGCAGAACTGGCAAGGCAAAACGCAAAACTCAATAACATTAATCTAGAAATTCTGAATCAAGATGCAAGAAAGGTGATGCTAGAAAGGAACTTCGATGTCATAGATTTAGATCCCTTTGGTACGCCAGCCAACTTCTTGCCGTTTGCAGCAAGATCCCTAAAACGATTCTCCTTACTTTGCGTAACTGCAACTGATACAGCAACCCTATTTGGTAAGTATCCTGATGCGAGTATGCGAAGATACTTCGCAAGATCGGCAAACGTAGGATTTGCAAGGGAGTTGGGTCTGCGAATCTTGCTTTCCTTCATCATAAGGGAATGCGCTAAATTCAACAAAGCATTTGTCCCAAAACTTTGCTACGTCCACAGACATTACGTGAGATGCATAGGGCTAGTTGAGAAGAGTAAAGAAAAGACGAACGAAGTACTCAAGCACTTCTCACCACTCTACGTTTCACCGATCGAATGGCACACGAAACCCTTTAATGGTTCTTATTTCGTAGGGAACATCTTCCTAGGTCCGATAAGAGACGTTGCCTTTTGCAAAGCTGTGGAAGAGTTTCTACTCTCTAATAGATTAGACGGAGCAGAAGTAGTTCATCGACTAAGAGAAGAACTAGAGCTACCTTTCTACTATGATTTGACCCTCATCGCAAAATGGCTGAAGCTCTCCCAACCTAAGGTAGAGAGGGTTGTAACTGAGCTAAGAGAGCGAGGATATGATGCTTCGAGAAGTGCACTTCAAAGTACTGGTGTGAAGACAAATGCAGAACTAAAAGTAGTAGAAGATCTCGTGAGTGAACTTGCTCGTTTTTAACTTTTCGTTCTCATAAATAAACGGGAACATGCCAGCTCCTTACAAACGAGTCTACAAACATAGGGCTCCAAGGGGAAAAGAACGAAATGTGATATGCGAATACTGTAAACGTTTAGTCCCCAGATTCAAAGCTATTCCTCTCTACAAGCGAACCGTCTTCAAAGACCCATTACTTAAAGATGTTAAGATTCTAGGGGTTAGAAGGAAGATCTACATTTGTCCTGCTTGCGCTAGGTTTAGGGGTCTTTCTGTTCCTGGTAGGAGCAGAAAGAGCAGACGGCAGAAGTGAATATTTATAGCGGTCCTATAAAATTTTAAATTATCACTTCTGGTGATGGAAAGTGCTAGATAAGTTGAAGAAACTCCTCAGAAGGAAAGAAGAACCAAGGAGATTCACACCAACGGCAAGAACGAGGGCAGGACAACTACTCGAGATACTCAGGGCAAAACAGGCTTCTGAAGAGATGGAGAAGAAGAGGAAAGAGAAGAAGCGGAAAGAACTTCTAGGTTTTCCGAAATTCAGAATTTATCCAATCCGTCGTTTTATAATGTTACCGAGCGAAGTTAGAACGCAAGTTAGATACCCCCTCATAGAACCATATGCATATGCTGTGATAAAGCGGGATCCTAGGTATCACACGCTAGTTTATAATGTAGTGGAACCATTTCTCAACGAGGAGGAAAAAGCTATCCTAGAGAAGTTGAAGCAAAGCCTGGTTTCTACGATAAACGTCTCACTAAGGGCAATAAAGAACCAGGAAGAGCTCATGCGCTTTCTCGAGGAACAAACACAAACACTCATTGCCGAATACGACTTCGATTTATCCCCAGATCAATACCTCAAGCTCATGTACTACATCTACCGCGACTTCGTCGGCCTCAACGAAATAGAGCCACTTATGCAAGATCCGTACATAGAAGATATCAGCGTAGACGGTATAGGCATACCAGTCTACGTGTTGCATCAACGATACGGTAGCCTACGAACGAACATAGTGTGGAATGACGTGGAGAAGCTCCGCGAATTCGTAGTGAAGCTTGCAGAGAGATGTGATCGTTACATAAGCTATGCAGAGCCGCTGCTCGATGGTACTTTACCAGATGGCTCCCGTGTGCAGGCAACGTTAGCAAGCGATGTCACTACGCGTGGGCCTACTTTCAGCATAAGAAAGTTCAGGAAGGAACCGTTTACGCCAGTAGATATGATCCTGTTGAAGACTGCAAGCCCAGAGCTCCTAGCTTATCTATGGTATTGCATAGAACAGCGAAGGAACATCCTGATCTGTGGGGGTACGGGTACCGGAAAGACTAGCTTTCTCAATGCAATTTCGCTCTTCATACCCATCGAGGCTAAGGTGGTAAGCATCGAAGATACGCGCGAGCTTGCCCTTCCCCATGAGCACTGGATACCAGGCGTTACTAGAGCAAGCTTCACCGGTACTAAAGTTGGCGAGGTTACTATGTTCGACCTGCTTCGTGAGAGCTTCCGACAGAATCCGGATTACCTAATAGTGGGTGAGATCCGTGGAAAGGAAGCTTACGTCATGTTTCAGGGCATGGCATCCGGTCACGCTTCTTTCTCTACGATGCATGCGGGTAGCCTAGAAGATGTGATCAAGCGTTTGGAGTCACCACCAATAGAGCTTTCACCAGCTCTCTTAGAAACCTTAGATATAGTAGTCGTGATGGTTCACGCAAGAGAGTACGGAAGATCAGCAAGAAGGGTGAAGGAAGTGGTCGAAATTCAGAACATAAATAGGGAAACCGGTAAGGCTACGGCAGTGAAGGCATTTCAGTGGATATCTGCAGAGGATAGGATAGAGTACCGCGGCTATTCTTGGGTGTTGAACAAGATATCGATAGAGAGGGGTATACCGATAGAGAGAATAAGGAAGGAAATTGAGGATAGGAAAATGGTGTTAGAGTGGCTAGCAAAGAAGAAAATACACGGAATTAACGAAGTAGCAAAGTACATAAATATGTATAGAACGAATAAGGCAAGGCTCATGGAACTCGTGAAAAGTGAGATTGCTGGGGAGGAAACAAAGTAATATTATTCCTATTAATCAGATCCTCCTCGGTGATAATATTCAAATTTCATTTCTCTCAAGAACCATTGG
Organism: uncultured archaeon; assembly: GCA_964623045.1. Classification (GTDB taxonomy): domain Archaea; phylum Aenigmatarchaeota; class Aenigmatarchaeia; order GW2011-AR5; family JAHLMP01; genus CAZUUD01. The sequence continues at coordinate 10,798 of CAZUUD010000014.1, forward strand.
GGTAGATTTTCTTGGGAGAGAACGTAGTCTAAAGTCCTTTTGAATTCTCTGAATGGCAATTCCCTTGCTTTAAGCAGAGCACTCTCTAACACACCTTCTGCCAAGTGGGGATTCGTGTTCGAATATACGATGTACGCCTTCGCCAAATTCACTACTTCTTCGCTCATAGGTTTCGTATAGGAGAAAGGGTTTTAAGCTAACTTGCTTTGACCTACCAGATCCCCCATGCCGATTTATAAGTTTGAACCCTCCTCTTTTATTTCGAATCTTTGTTCTCTTATTATTTTGTTGAGATATTTAAAAAGTGACAAAACTGAAAATAAGATCACTTCTGTTTCATCCATTGTTGTAATTCCTCTGTGTGGGCCACCACTACTACTTAAATTGTAAAGAGCCTTAGTAACACCTTTAATTCCTTCAGCCAAATGTTCACTTTTATCAATAGTTTTCCATTTCATTATTACACTCTTGATAACTTCTAGTACCTTTCTACTACTAGTTTTGGAATCTTCAAAAAAGTTGGATTTAAATTTCAAGTATGCATTTTGGAGGTATTCATAAGCTTCTTTCAATTCTTCAACAATACCTCCCAATTCTATTAGTCTAAGTATTTCTTCTGCACCTTTAAATCTATTTTCAATTTCTTCTTTGAGAGCATCGGGAACCTCTACGATTTCGAAATAATCTGGGTAAATTGGGTATTTTGTTGCATATTTTCCAGATGTTCTTGAATAACTTTCTAGAATTATGCAAACCCATGAGCCTGGTGTTATACCAAACTCACGAAAAATCTCTGCAGAAGAGTAACTAAAAACACCTTCATTTCCCTTTACAGAAAGTTCAATTGGTTTTGAAATTTCCTTTTCTACCTTTTTATCAATTCTACAAAACTCTAACTTACCAAATAGGTAGTATCC
>CAZUUD010000015.1:0-10221 GCA_964623045.1 uncultured archaeon
TCGTGAAAGAACTTAGCGGTGAGTGGGACGCACGCAAGGAATAAGTGGTAGAGTGGTTTGTTTGGGATTAAGTAGATGAAAAATGCAAGGGGGAGAAAAATCCCGAGAACGTCTTTGAACACAAGCAAGCCATTGGAGACGAGAAAGCTACCCCAAAACATGAGATCTTTGCTTCGAAGCAAAGGAAGTGCGAGGAGTGCGAAGACCAAGAGGAAGAAGTTAAAGAAGTAAAGAGGGGCAAGTAGAGCGAGTGGAAGATGAGCCTCGCTGAATATGCTATAGAACTCGTACATTCTGCTGTACAGCAGGCTGGGTTCGTTTGGTAAGGTAGCAACTAATCTAGCTGCGAAAGGGAAGACGAGAAAGAACGAAATAAGTCCTAACTCGAGAAAGAATCGGAAGTTTCCTTTCCAAATGGAGAGGGCGAGAAGAAAGAGCACAGCATGGAGAAATGGATAAGGATGGGCGGTAAGTAAAGCAGCCAGAAGAAAAGAAAGAACAAAGAGGGATTTCCTCTTAAATTCAAAAACACGTGAAGAATAAAGCAACGAAGCCAACAGGATGAGCCCGAAGAGGTGTGGATAGAGACCAAGGACGAAAAGCTTAAAGTATGCTAGTGCAGCTAGCGTGACTACAGCTGCCAACATGGCTTCTTTTCTTGAGAAGAAGAGTTTGGTAAGGGAAAAGATGTAAAGAGGTACCAAGAAGTATAGGAAGCCAGCAAAGTAAAACATGAGAGGAATGAAATCGATTTTGCTCCAATACGCCAATTCTGCTAGAACGAAGTGAAATGCTTGTGGATATCTCACTTCGATTTCTGGATAGAGTGAGAACGAAGTTATCATCCTTTCTTCTTCTATTATTTCCTTTGTTAGCATTAGATAGAGCTTCGCCTCATTTCCCGGTGGGAACGGTCCCACATTTACGAACGCCTGCTTTACTACTGGATCATGTGGAATGAGAAATAGAAGAGAAATAGACGAGAGAAGTAGGACGAAAATCCAGACCCGCTCAAATCTAAGTTTCATAGGCAAGTAAAAGAATACAAGACCGACTGAAGTTAGCATGGTAAGATGAAACGAGGAAAACGGAAGAAACGAAAACCAATAACCGAGAATACCATGGAGACCAATTCCTAACGAGAAGGATAGGAGAATACAATCCAACCCATCTAGGTTTCTCGGCCTAAATCTGGAGAGTAGCACAAGACCTGGTAAAATGAAGAGAAGTAGGCCAGCTGAGAAGACACGAAGGGCAGGAACATGCACACAACTAAGAATGAACAGAAGAGCTAGTGCGATGGGTACTAATCTAAAGGATATTCTCATGGAAATTACTTTGCGATGAAGGAAAATAAAAGAAGAATGCCGTATGCTATACTTAACTTTCTAAAACTCTCCTTGAGATCACGTGATCTAACGTGTTTCAACTTCGATGTACTCATCAAAAAGAACACCCAAGAGAGCGGTGAGAGGAAAGGTATGAGCGGAAAGAGTAAAGAAGCGACGAGAAATGCGGAAAAGAAGAAGATCTTAGCCAATGAAATAGTTGAACGTGTGCCTAATAGTTTAGCTGTGGTGAATTTGTCTTCTATTCTTAAGTGTGAGATCTCATGAACTAGTTGAAAACCGATCGCGTTGAGGAAGACAAAGAATACTAATAGAATACTTTCGAATGTGACGTGAGTCAATCCCAAACTAAAGAGCAGCGCAAATCCAATACCGTTCAGAAGTGTACAAACGAGAGGTACGTTTTCTAAGCGAAGGGGCGGAATGGAATAGGTAATTGCAATGAGAAGAAGCAACACCACTTCAAAAATCTTAAAGGAAGTAAGGTTAGAGATCGTCAGCGCGAGAATCCCAAGTGATAAGGGAATTAGGACGTACTTCTTACAGAGTTTGCGATCGAAGATCTCATTTAGCGAGTAGGCTGTTGCTAATAAGAGTGCTGCCACTAAGAGAAGTGGTAGGAGTTGGACATCTAACATAACACCATTTGAGTAAACATAACCCAAAAGAGGTAAACCCAATTGATGAATCCAATCCCGAGCTCTAATGATCTTCCAGGCTAGCCTAGCAGTGGCCATAAAGGCTATTATAGCGGATTCTTATATTGAAGCAGATTCTGAGTAGATTCATGAACAAACACTTGCTTCTAGTTTTCGTCATAGCTATCTCGATCATGTTTCTTCACGATTTCGTACCAGTTGATAAGAAAATCCAAATAGAACTCGCTCTTGAAAGAGGAGCAAGATTCGTTTACGAAAAGCAAAATTCGATGGGTGCATTCGAAATGGCTACCTATTTTGATAGGAGGATGGAACATCTCTTTGCTAAGGATGCAACGAACGTTTACGTTACCGCCCAGGTTCTTTACACGCTCTACCATCTCAATAGAGTCGTGGAGGTTCCACACGATGTTATGAATAGTTCAGTTAGATTTTTGATTAAGGCAGAAAGGGACGATTGCTGGACTTACTCGACGAACCCTAATTACACTCAATCATGTGATACTGATGACACTTCTCTTGTGACTTTCGTGTTGAACCTCTTCCAAGCTATTGAGGATACGAAAGTAAACGAAGTGAGGAGGAAATTGGTAAACTACATGGATGAGGAAGGACCATTCCTAACGTGGATGAAGAAAGATGGAGAGAATTACTTGGATTGTGTGGTGAACGCAAACGCTTTGTTGCTATTCCCAAATGAGACAAGAGTATGTGAATACTTGAAGAGAAATATAGTTACCAACGAGTGGTGTTCTATTTACTATCACTCTAAACTCATGCTATACTACGCGATCTCCAGGGCATACTTTCATGGCGCTGAATGCCTGGCTGATGTAAGAGACACTGTTAAGAATGAGATAGAGTATATGTGGAGGAATGGTAGGCTGAACTCACCACTAGATATCTCCCTCTCCATGCTAACACTCATCAACTTTGGGTACGAAAGCCACTCACTCCTCCCAAAGCTCGTAGATAGGTTACTACAGCTCCAGCAACCAGGTGGTGAGTGGAGAAGGGAACCTGTTATATTCCCCGGATATGAAGGCAGTGAAGAGCTCACTACAGCACTCTGTCTCGAAGCGTTATCAAGGTATTACGAATCCTTAGCAGAAAACAAAGTTATAACAACTTCAATGAAGAGTAGGTTAGGGTGAACTTGCTAAGAAATTTAGAATAGAGTAGAATAGAGATACAATCTACTAATTCTAGCCTTTCAGACCGCTACCATCTGTCTCACGAAATTCTAGAGACGTGTTTTTATCTAAGATGATTTAGCTAAAGTTCATGAAATCCGTAGATAGAGGATTATTTCTCGTGCTCATTCTCGTCGCATCTGCGGCTCTCATAAATTTCTCTAAGTCATTCAACAACTGGGATGTAGAAGGAGATGGGTTCATCTATCTTACCATGAGTAAACATCATGTCCTAGTAGGAGAAACTAAGCTGAGATCTCCACTCGTAGTTCTGTTTCTTTTTCCCGACGTACACTTAGCAAGGCTCGAAATGATAGCATTTCACCTGGGCATAACTGCACTCATCTATGCGCTATGCAGGCGCAATGGAATTAGCTGGGTTGCAAGCATGGTTCCAGCAACCATTTATGGTATCAATTGGTGGTTTGTTCAATTCACTACTTATGTCCTAATGGAACTTCCTGCAATTTTCTCTTTCCTCCTCTCGCTTTACCTTCTGCCTTCGAATCCCTTCGCTGCTGGCTTACTTCAGGGGTTAGTTTTCGTCCTAAAGCCCCATTATTTGATCTTCATACTCGCACTGATTCCATTCACGAGGAATAGGAAGAGATTGCTCATGGGCTTCGTTCTCTTAGTAGGTTTCGTGGAGCTGCTGGCAGATGCAGTTTTTTATTCGCAAGAAAATAGAATCGTCTATTCGCCCTGGGAATTCATCAAGTATAATCTCTTTCAAGGAAGAGATCCGATTCAACGAGAGTATTCTAGCAAGATTTCCGTAGAATTCTTAGTAGGAAGAGTGATAAGCCGAGAAAACCCCCTGAGAGAACCGATCTTTCGATGGACTCTTGCGCCACTCCTTCCACTACTCATCTTACTAATGGGGATGAAGTTCGGAGAAAAGCTAAAAACTAAGTCCATGCTCTTAGGAGTATTGATTTACCTAGTAGGGAATTTACTCATGTTGGCATCACTGGAGTACGAGAATTTCAGACCTGATCTAGTGAAGATACCAAGAACGTGGGATATTGCATCAAATTATGCTAGCATGGTATCATTTTTTACAAGTGAGGGCTGCGATGATTTCGATGTCGAGCAAACAACAGCAGATGCCATCAACAAGGTCAAAGAACACAAATACCTAGTTCTTGTAAAACACCCGAATTTCATGAGGTTCTACGAGGAAGTAAAGCGCTATGCCGATGAGAATATGGTGCTCATCGATAGGATAGAAGAGGGAATCGAGATAAGAATCTACGCTAGATACGATAACCGAACTTACGAAGAAGTTCGCTCAGAGTCACGAACTTAGCTTTTGGTCGAAACTCTTCGAGGAGGAGGCTTAGTTTATCTATCATGGAGGTAGTTCCCCGAAAGTAATAAAATGGAGCAGTTCTCGTGGAGGGAAGTTCCACATCCCAAGGATGGATGCTCAGTACAGCATATCCTACTTTTTTAAGAAGATGGAGCAAGAGTTCTATGAATTCGAGGGGGAGATTCCTCAGAACGACCCACATGAGAGGAACCCTGAGTAAAGGGTGGGCCGAAATAGGAACCTCGATCAATTCTCCCTGCTCCGTTTTGATGGTTTTGATAAACGGCTCATACCAAAGGTAGTTATATCTCCCTGGAATCCAAGTAGGATTGATAGAACTATCGTAGCGAAAACCTAGTGAGCTGATTAGAGCTAGTATAAGAGGATTTATTCTATGTCTAGGTGCTCTAAATCCCAACACGACATCTTTCGTAACCTTTTCTAAAAAGGATTTCGAGCGGAAGAGTAGACGGGAGAGTCTAGAAAACCGTACCCTAGTATGATCTACATCAGCAATTCCATGAGATCCAATCTCGTGCTTTCTCGATACCTTTCTAAGCAAACCCGTAGCCCTACTAGCGAGATAATGGGTGAAGAAAAAAGTCGCCTTTACGTCATAAGTTTCGAACAAGTCTAAGAGCTTTTCTAATCCTCTTATCGAACAGCGCACTTCTGGTCTTGCAAGAGAACCATAAACTCTATGGACCCGCCATTCCTCTGCATCTATTGTGATCGCTAGGAACATCTCACTAAACTCTTCGCTAAAAGAAAATTAAACTAAACAACTCATGACTAGGAATGGGAGTGAGCATAATATTACCTGCTTATAACGAGGAAGACATACTTGAACACACAGTGAGAGAGATCTTGAAGACATGCAAAGCTCTGAACGAGGAATTTGAGATAATAATCGTTGATAATGGATCGAAAGATTCTACACCTGCAATTGGAAAAAGGATCTCAAAGAGAGAAAAACACGTGAAGTTCTTCAGGCTAGAAGAGCGAGGTGTTGGCAAAGCACTTAAGCTAGGCTTAGGAAAGGCGGACTTCGAGAAGATAGTAACACTGGATGTCGATCTCTCAGTAGGGCCAAACTTCATCCTGAGGTGTGCTTCGCTTCTGAACGAATATGATATCGTGATAGGTTCCAAGCGAAGTGGAAATCAGAGGCGTAGCTTGCTGAGAAGAATTCTGAGCAGGTGTTTCATATGGCTTAGTAGATGCATGCTTGGAATGAGATACGATGATTACTCGATCGGTGCAAAAGGGTATAGGAAGAGTACAATCATGAAATTCATCGAATGGATAGACGATCATACGTTTTACGTTCTACCTCTTGTCTATCTCGCCGAGAAGTTTCAGAAAAAGATAGTCGTGATTCCTGTTAATTGTATCGATAAGAGGAAGAGCAGGTTTTCCCTACTACACGAGATCTTTTGGAGAGGTTCGAAACTCATATACTTTTCTCTATTGGTGAGGATTTCAAATAGAATACTAACGTTGGGTAATCGCCGCTACTAAGTACATCAAATTGGTACCTCCTCTTTAGCCAGATGACTAAATCCTCCCTATCGTTGGTAATTGCTGGGTGTGTTAGGTAGAGGAGTAAACCACACCCTCTTTCTTTCAGCTCCACTTCTATCAGCTGATATTCTTCTGTAGTGGTGTAGTCGAATGCTTCTACTTGCCTTAGCGAAAACGTAGCTAGTTTGCGATCTCTTTTAGCATAGTACGTAATCACAGGAATTATATTAGAACAGATAGTGGTGTTCTTAGGAGTCGAGGCTAGTACGAAAGTAATAGCCTCTTTAGGATCCCAATGGGGATAGGTGAGTTGGAGCAAGCCATTTAAGTGGCTAAATAGAATCAGGATCGTCAGGGAGATCGCGGGAAGTTCGTTCAGGGCGAGGAGTTTTCTGTAGAGGAATGATAGCGCAGGAGTTAAGATGGAGAATACCTTTACCATATAAACTCTGGGATCAATCTTCGGAGCAAGAGCGAAAGATAGAGTGAGGAGAAGGAATACAGACAAGATATCCCACCTTTTCTCCTTTAGGAGCAAGAACAAAGAGATAAGTGAGATCGAGAAGAAGAGCGGCTCTGTTAGGATCGAGTTCTCTACATACCAAAGAAGGGAAGCATCCTCCACTCTTGTTACCTTAAAATCTTCCGTGAGCAGATTCGTGAAGAAGAAGTTGAAGGGAGAGTAGTTTGGTTGGCCGAAATAAACAACTTCCAATGCGAATTCTCCTACTAAAGCTATGAGGACGAAAACAGAGAAGGAATGGAAGAACATCTTTCTGTTCCTCTTGAATGATAGTAAGAAAAGGGGGAGAAGAAGAATAGCAGTATCCGGTCTTAGGGTGAAAGCTAGGGCGCCAAAAGATGCGAAGAGCAAGCTCCCTCTTTGAGATCTGCTAAGGTAGAAGTAAAATGCAAGAAGGAAGAGCATGACTGCAGGTAAGTCAGACATAACCTTCCTCGTGAAATCCAGGAGGTAAACGATAGTACCGTAGCTCATCACTGCAAGAGAGGATGCTAACGCGTTTCTAGTGAGTTTATAAGATATGGCATAGAGTATCGCTACTGTGAGGAGCAAGTAGAAATTCATAGCAAATCTAGCGAGCTCTAGGTCTGGGGGAATGAAGATTCCTAAAAGCGGCGATCTAACGATATCAAACCAATGGCCAGTGCCTGTTTTCAACCAAGAATAAAAACTCAATGCCAAGTTAAGGTAGCAATAGCCATCACCTTCTATGAACTTATCCTGCGAGTACTTGTGATAAGCAGCGACTTGAAACAAGAAACAAATCAAAAGAGCTAAGCCAAGCCCTCTCAGAGGAATCATAAGATAAGTATTTGCTAAAGATTTAGATATGGCAAGTTGGAGTAGAGATGTGGGTCTTTTGCTACTTTTGATAGCTCAGATCATTATCGCATTCAGATATCCCACGGAGAATCTCTTCTACTTTCTGCTTTTCCTAAACGCTGCTATAATGTTCTTTCTCCTTGATATGGGAAAGCTTCCCTACTTCCTAGCATTCTGGATAATCCTCTTGCTTTGCTTAGGTAAGGCTTCTATTCCACCACTTGGAGTTTTGCTGGAGATGCAGATAGCTTCAATTCCAGAAATCTCGTATCTCTTTCTCTTCCTAATCCCTCTTTCTCTCCTTCTCTTTACGGGTTTACCATTGTGTTTCGTTTTGTTGGAGGGAAGGAAGTTAAGCCTAGATGAAGTTCTTTCTTTATCTCTCGGATTAGGGGCTGGCGCAAACTCCATAATCCTAATCATTCTAGGACACTTCAGATTGCTCAATCTCGGGGCAATTTTACCCTTGCAGCTTGGACTAGCTTTAGCAACTCTTTTGCTTCTTCTCTTAGAAAAAATGAGAAGCCCCGAGATCTATATCTCGAAACCCAGATTCACAACTCTTCTCTTGGTCTCTCCACTCCTTCTAGGATCTCTAATTCACGCGATCTTCTTTCCAGAACTTTACTGGGACTCACTTGCCTATGGAGTAACCTGGGCTAAATTGATTTACTTGAATGGGGGCATACCACTCATCGCAGGCGGTCCATCACTAGGGCTCGAGCTAAGCTCCAATTTTCCCAGTGCATTCCAAGTTCTAGGTGCATACTTCTACAACTTCACGGGAGAAAATCCACATGTGCTTCGCTTACTTGCTCTGATATTTACCCTAGCATTTCTCTCGATCTCCTATAGATGGTCTTCTGAACTCCTTGGGCTAAGGGAAAGGAAGATATTTCTCCTTTTCCTCTGTCTAATTCCAGTCGTATTGCTCTACTCCCGCTATTCTATTTGGTATTCCTACGTCCTCTTTCAATTCACCTTAGCAATGCGGTTTCTTCATTACTTCTTACGTTCAGGAAAGCTACGAGAGCTTCTCTTGGCTTTTGGGTTTGGATCATTTGCCGCACTAGCTAGCTATCTCGGTCTGATCTTCTTACCGCTTTCATTCTTCTTAATCTTCCTAAGTAGGGGTAGAAGAGAAGTAAAACCTTTGTTATTAGCAACTTTCGTCTTCCTCGTGCTAATCTCTCCCTGGTACTTAAGGAATTTCCTGCTTTTAGGAAATCCTATTTGGCCTTTTGGTGGCGGAAAATACATAGATCCGCTAATAGCCCAAAAGAACGAGGATCACTTCAGAGAGGTGGCAACCTATCTTGGATTCAGCTACGAGACTCCAGCAAACTTTCTAGCTTCGTGGAGAAGACTGTTTTTCACTTTTCCAGATAATTTCAACTCTACGAAGTATGCTGGATTGAGACCATTGCTAGCTTCACTTGCCATACCAGCAGTGTTAATAGTTTTCAGAGAGAAGCGGCGTGAATTCTACTTCTTTGTCAGCTGGCTAGTTACGATCCTTCTCATTTTCATGCTACTACTCAATAGGTTCGAAAGGTATCTCATACTTGCAGCTTTCCCTACTGCCCTTCTTTCTACACTATCCATCGAAATGTTACTCCGGAAGAAATACACGAAACCCCTAGCAATGGCATTTCTGATCATATTTTTCACTTACTATCTCTATTGGTCTTTCGTTTGGGACGAATGCATAGAAGCAGGCGAAGGCGAGGTTAGGGCATATCTTAGCTCGTTAGGAAATGAAGAAAGGATACTCGAGATCTGTTACAAGGATGATGCTAGGCTCTGGAAGTGGGTTCGTGAGCACGTGCCATTAGATGCACGGATAGCTACGAGCGATATAAGATGGTATTATTACAATAGGAGCAATATGATAGATCTCGATTCCTGGGAGCTTCACGAGCTTCAACACGCTAATTCCATCGAAGAGGTAGTGAGAATATTGGAAGAAAGAGAGATAGATTATTTCATCCCAGGAAAGGAGGGAGAGATAGATCATCCTAAGCTTAGGCTCCGGGCCAAGTTCGGCGATAGTAGGATTTACGAAGTGATGGTTCCGTTAACTTAGCGGTTGATAGCTTATCCAACCGCAAGCCAACTTCCCTCGTCCCTCATCGCTGGTGCTCGTCACCCTTAGACTATCTGGGAGGAACCCAGCTCCCTTCATCCTAAGTAAGTTCAAACAAGCTATCACATTTCTATTTAGCTCTAAACCACATATCAGGCACAGGGATGAAGTTAACTTAGCATCCAAATAGCTTACGGGTAGGCCATTCCATGATAATTTTATAAAGTGGAGCAAAGAGAAGAATATTCATCGATTAGTGGATCAAAAGCTGGTCGTATGAGGGCAACAGGACTTATTAAGTTAGGGTATTTCCTCGTTCTGATGACACTCGTAGCCCTCCTAGCTTCTAGAACACTAGGGTTTGTAGTCTATCCTAGCTATGATCGCTACAGAGAGACGAAGAAGACAATAAGTGTATTGCCTATCGTTGAGATGCAAGGGTATATGTGTACGAGAAGCAGCGACTGTTGTACCCCAGAGTTAGGAGGAGCGTGGGTCGGATGTTTTGATGGGGTCTGCGAACTATGCGCACCAGGAGCTTCAGGTTGTTACCAATGCCCTTCAACAACTACGACTTCAACGACAACTACCTCAACGACATCGACCACAACCACTCTACCACATTGTTCTAGCTACTGTACAAATGCAGGCTATGTCGACTGGGATTGTAAGTCTTCAACACCTTCTTCCTCTTGTGTTGATTGGAATACAAGAAAATATTGGATTGATAAATCATCAAGCGCCTTTTGCTAC
>CAZUUD010000015.1:10231-11280 GCA_964623045.1 uncultured archaeon
ACTACGACCACGACGAGAACTACAACGACGACTACATTGCCTTCAGGAGGTTGTCCAACTGCTTGCGACTATGTTTGGACAACTTGTCGTTCGTCTTTTTGTGGAGACAATGCCGGGTGTGATTGTTGGTATAGTAATAAAGATACCTGCACAGGTAGGTTTACTTGTTGTGAGGTAGGAGACCCGTGCGATTGTGATGAGGAATGTCCTCCAGGAGTAAGATGTATAGGTGGAATTTGCGGAGGTTCTACAACCACTACTTCATCAACATCGACCACATCTACAACTACTTTACCTTCTTGCCCATACCTATGTACTGGCGTTAGTGAATGCTATAACTATGGAGGAATCTGTCATAGCGAGTACTATTGCGACACAGGATGTTGTTGTGAGATAACAACCACCACTACTTCGACTACGACCACAGTTCCGTGTAGCTTTCCCGGTGGTTCATGTAGTTCCGCAGACGAGTGTACATGTTACGATCCTGATCTAAGTGACTGTGTCGATGGCTATTGTCGAGACTGTCCAAAAAGCTGGTGTGGAGATGGCTGGTGTGATGCCGACCTTTGTGACGATTTCGGAGCTGTTGGTCGACCTTGTGGAGTAGGAGACCCTTGTGACTGTGATGGAGAATGTAGAAGTGGATATTGTTGTGATGGAGTTTGTAGCAGTTCTCCGTGTACTACTTCAACGACTACTACTACTTTACCTCCATGCCCAGATGAATATCTTTGCATCGGTGTTGATGAATGCTATAATTATGGAGGAATCTGCAGATCTGAGTATTATTGCGATCTTGGATGTTGTTGTGAGATAACAACCACCACTACAACCACAACGCTTCCAGCATGTGACTCATCGAGCTACACTTCCTGTAGCAACGCCTACGATTTTGGAAGTTCTTCAGGTAGTAAGACCTACATGTGTGGTGATGACCAGTACTACAAAGTTTCTACTCCAACTGGTAAACAGTGTGATATAACGTGGACTATGACTCCAGATAGCTCGAGCGATTATGATCTCTACGTGAAGTGGAGCGGAGAGTG
>CAZUUD010000016.1:0-10871 GCA_964623045.1 uncultured archaeon
TTGATCAGGGAGCACATAGAAATAGGGTTCGTACTCGTAACTTAGTTTCTTTGTTTGCTCCCCAACTTTACAGAAGATCTCTATTATGCTCTTACCTTTTTTCGTCGTATGATTGAGATCTAGAATGAAGGCCCGCATGAGAGGTTTAAGAAGGAGAAAAATTAATAGATGACCAAAAAGAAGTAAAACTGCTTCACTACTCCGCTGGAACTACGTCGATACACACTCCTGCTGCTACTGTCATACCCATGTCTCTTATTGCAAATCTCGCTAACTCTGGTATGTCGCTCTGCTTCTCAATAACTAGTGGTTTGGTTGGTATGCACTTTATTATCGCTGCATCTCCCGTCTTTATGAAGTCTGGATTCTCTTGGACGGTTGCACCTGTCTTAGGATCTATCTTCTTCAGAATATCTACTATCCTACAAGCTACTTGTGCTGTGTGAACGTGGAACACTGGCGTATATCCTCGGGAGATTACAGTGGGGTGATTGAGCACTATTATCTGTGCGGTAAACTCCTTCGCTACCGTTGGGGGGTTATCTGGATGGCCCGCTACATCTCCCCTTCTGAGCTGATCTTTACTCACACCCCTGACATTAAACCCTATGTTATCTCCGGCCTTTGCTTCTGGTATCTCTTCGTGGTGCATCTCTATGCTCTTGACTTCGCCCTTGATCTTTGGTGGCATAAAGATCACTGTGTCACCCTTCTTGAGCACACCAGTCTCGACTCTTCCTACCGGCACAGTACCTACTCCAGTAATAGAGTACACATCCTGGACTGGTATGCGAAGCGGCTTGTCTACTGGTCTTGGAGGAACGCTGAATGTATCGAGAGCTTCTACTAGAGTTGGTCCATCGTACCATGGCATGTTGTCGCTTCGCTTCGCTACGTTATCTCCCTTGTAAGCCGAAATGGGTATGTAGAGAATCTTATCTGCATCATACCCAATTCCACGTAGGAGTTTCTTCACCGCCTCTACGGTTTCTTCGTATTTCTTCTGATCGTAATTGACAGCATCCATCTTGTTTATCGCCACTACTATTTGGTTTACCCCGAGGATCTTCGCCAAATAGATGTGTTCCTTAGTTTGTTCCTGAACTCCCTCCTTAGCAGAGACTACTAGTATAGCGCAATCTGCTTCGCTAGTTCCTGTTATCATGTTCTTCACGAAGTCCCTGTGACCCGGGCAGTCGATAACCGTGAAGTAGTATTTCTGGGTATCGAATCGCTGATGGGCTATGTCTATGGTTAGACCACGCTCTCGTTCCTCCTTGAGTCTGTCCATGACGAAGGCGAACTCAAAAGTTTCTCTTCCAAGTTCCTTAGCTAGTTGCTCTATTTCTCGCATCTTCTGCTCTGGAATGTTTCCCGTATCGTAGAGTAATCTGCCTACGAGTGTGGACTTTCCATGATCTACGTGACCTAGTGTCACTAAGTTCAAGTGTGGCTTCTCTGGCATCAGATCACCCAAAAACAAACGACTAACTTAGATTAAAATGGAAAACTTAAATACCTTCGATTTTTTGTTAGAAAGGAGAGGAACTACAAGTGTTCTTCAACAAATTCTTGTGGACTTTTATTGGAGAATTCGTCCTCAAGGCTATTGCTATACCATCGCTTGGTCTCACGTCAAGCTCATATCTCATACCAAATCCACGAAGAGTAAGCTCTGCATAGTAAATCCCCCTTTCCAACTTTGTTATCTTTAGTTCTTCCACTTCTATGGAGAATTTCCTCAGTATCATCACTATCAGCTCATGAGTAGATGGGCGAAGAGCTTTTGTTCCGTTGAGAGCCATCTTTATGCTTCTTCCCTGTTCTGCCGTGGTGTAAAAACTCATGACGTAACATCCTCTAGTGAGAACTACTCTTGCTGAACTTCCTAGATCCTCGACTGCTGTAACCGACATGGGAAGAAATTCATCTTGAGTTTTGTACACGAGAGATCTCTGAAGCAAGAAGTAGAGTAGAAGGATCAGTATACTCACTAGTTCTACGTTCCCCTTTCTTCCTGCAGACATGGAACTCTACCTAAAACTTATATCCTATCTTCCTGAGGAATTTCTTCCTCTCTTCTATTTCGTTTTCGCCCTCTATTCCCTTACTCACATATCCATCGATCACTGCCACTACTCCTCTTCCTTGGTCCGTTTCTGCTACTACAACCTGTACTGGATTTGCTGTAGCACAATATATGGTGCAAACCTCGTCACATCGTTTGATCTTTTCTAGCACATTAATCGGATAGGCGTCTTTCAAGAAGATGAGAAATACGTGGCCACATCCTAGCTTCAGTGCTTCTTGGGCTGCTAGGTTCTCCAATTCAGGATCATTACCCACATGTCTTACTAATCTCTCTCCGCTGGCTTCGCAGAATGCTATACCGAACTTAGCTTTTGGTACTGTTGTGACTAATGCTTCGTACAGATCTTCGACCGTCTTTATGAAATGTGCTTGACCGAGAATGAGATTGCACCCTTCTGGAATTTCGAGCTTTACTAACTTCAGCTCCATGAGAAACTAATTTCAAATAAGGAAATAAAAGAGAGGGTTACTCTACGAAGTCTATTCCTAGAACTTTCTCTATCTCTTCCTTCTTCTCCTTCTTTATTCGCTTCTCTGATGTAAGTAATTGAGGTGCCTCGACACCCGTAATGATCACGAGTGATCTTACCATGTCACCCATCTCCCTTTCTATCCTCGCTCCCCAAAGTATCTTGGCATCTGGTGATAGTCTCGAGCTAACAGCTTCCACTATTTGCTGACATTCCTTAATGGTCATATCAGCTCCTCCAATTATGTTAACCAATGCTCCCTTTGCATTGTCTATAGTTACGTCCAAAAGCGGATTGTTCAAAGCTCTTTCTATAGCCTCCATCGCTCTGTTCTCCGTATCGCTTTCACCCATTCCTATCATTGCTAGTCCGCCATCTTTCATAACAGCCTTTACGTCTGCGAAATCTCTATTAACAAGACCTGGCTTGGTTACTAACTCTGTTATTCCCTTTAGAGCATTGACTAGGATTTCGTCTGCTACCCTGAATGCAGTAGAAATCGAAACGTCTGGAACCACTTCTAGTAATTTGTCATTCTGAATTACTATGAGTGTGTCTACTATGTTACTAAGTTTTTCTAGACCAGTTAGTGCATTTCGCATTCTTATCCTTCCTTCCATCGAGAATGGAAGCGTTACGACAGCTACTGTGAGAGCTCCTAACTTCTTAGCTATATCTGCTATTATGGGTGCTGATCCTGTTCCTGTACCACCACCCAGTCCACATGTTATGAAAAGCAGGTCTGTTCCCTCTAGAATTCGTTTTATTTCATTTCTACTTTCCTTAGCTGCCTCTTCACCTATCTTTGGATCAGCACCAGCACCGAAACCACCAGTCAGTTCTTTTCCAATGAGTAACTTCACATCAGCATCGGTATAAAGAAGGTCTTGAGCATCCGTGTTTACTGCTATCGTTTCTGCCCCTTCTATTCCAACTTGCATTAATCGTGTGATCGTGTTGTTTCCTGCGCCACCAGTACCTACCACTCTTATTACAGTCTTTCGAGAAGCAAGTACTTTTTCGAGTTCATTGCTTCGCTTCTTACCACGTCTTTCAGTTATCACGGCCATTTCTCATCTGTACTATCTTAGGTTTTGAAATCTATTTAAAACGTAAAGTCAAGTTGAAAGTTTAAATAATAGTAGTAATAGTAGTAATAGTATGAAACTGAAATGTTCAAAGTGTTCCCACGTATGGGAAACCAGAAAAGAGAAGATTCCAGCGCAATGTCCCTATTGTAAAGCATCTACCTACTACCATCCGCCCATAGTTCTGAGGGGGAAAGAGAAGTAGTCTTTTAAGTCTTTCTTTTTTATCTTTATCAAGTGGTAAAATGTTGGTTCCAAAAAGGAACTGGAGAATGTATCTCAGTCTAGAAGATGAGGCTACTCTCAACGAGATCTTGAGACTTACTGCTAAGCATAGGGGAGCCTATAAGAATGCCAACGAAACTGCTGTGGCACAGCTTTGGTGCGCATTGATAGAGATCCAAAAAGAGATAAAAGGATTGGATGAACGACTCAAGAGACTGGAGCGCATATTGGGAGGTATAGTATCTAGGGCACAAGAGGAAAGAGAAAAGCTACTAAAGAGTCTCGAGAATTTATAGGCATAGAGCTAACAGTCCCGACTTAGGATCCCTTTTCCTAATTGCCTCTATACTTCTGAAGGCCTTTAGAATTATCTCATTGGTGTTGTGGACTATACCTCTTACCAAATGTCCACCATGGAGATTCTTGGCTTTATCTGCCAATGCTACGTGAGCATGGACCACGAATTCTCCGTCCTCCTTTCTTACTAGGTTTCCTTGGAGCGATATGAGCTCCATTGGCTCTTTGAACTCAGTGATGTCGTATTTGCCATCACCGACGAAATAGCCAAGTTTCACTTCTCTTAGCATACCTACTCCGCATAGAATGGCAAAACACTTTGCCTCGCTTGAGCTTGCAAGCTGTTTAAGTGATTCTAGCAGATCTTCACCATCATTTAGTTTTACCAAGTAGAGATCATTTTCTTGGGCAAATTGCATAGAGTTGAATTCCTTCGATCTTTTTAATTTTTATTTTTGACCCTGCAGTCTCAAGTAATACATGACGAAAGAGATTCTGCCAAAACCAGAAGGAAAATGCCCCTATTGTGGAAAGGAGATCTACATCGGCTTAGAAAAGCATGTCCTGCTATGTGCACTTAAGAGAAAACTCGAGTAGTCCTTAACTTCTTTCTCAATCTCTTCCCCCTCCTCCCCATCCGGCTGAGAAGGGAGGAGTAAATCGAATAAGTATTCTTTAGAATCTCTCTAGCCTCCCCACTAGGAGTTCTTAGAACTTCCTTCTTAATGGGACCTTTAGTCTCTCGAAGTCTGAGGAAGAGTACGAAGGTAGAAAATCTCAAAACAGAGGATAGGAAAAACACCATTCTCACACCAAGGATCTGTGCTATCACGCCTCCAATTAATGGTCCCATAGAGCTCGCTGTCCCCGTGAGCGTATTAAATAGCACTATTTCTATTAGAGTGATATCTCTCCTTACGACATCGAAGAGATATGCTGATATTGCTAGGTTGAACCCCGCCCAACTCAGGCTTGAGATTAAAGTGTAGAGATAGATTGGAATCACGTCTCCTGCTAGGGAATAAACTAGGGGTGTTAAGGCAATCGGCGCTAGCGTTCCTAGCATCGTAGCTCTCCTTCCCAAAAAATCTACAACCCATCCCCAACTCTCGTAGAATAAGCTTCCTATTACTATTCCTATTATTCCTAGAAGGGCTATATCTAGTAAAGTTCCTTTCAAATTGGTCACGAGATAAACAGAGAAAAACGGTCTTGGTAAAGATACTGCTAAATTAAAGTAACAGATCGCAAAGAGAAAGCTCATAAGTCGTTTGTTCTTAAGGGCTTCTCGAAACGCTACGTTCCTTTTGAAAGGGATCGTACTATATCTCATCCTCGCTAAAAACATCAGTCCTAGAATGCTGAAGAAAGTGGAGAAGTAGAATATTGCAGGAATGAAACCATACTCACTGAGAATCCAACCTCCTATTAGGTTACCGAAGAATGCTCCTAGTGAGGCCATTACGTTTAGTTTTCCTAATGCTGATCCTCGTTTATATCTCGGAAGGTTGAAAGAGAGTAATTCGAGATAGAAAGTAACAAAAGCCGAGAGAAAGAAGGACTGGACTGTAAGTAATATGATGAGTTCCCATGGAGTGGTCGCGTGGGCTATGAGCACGTAGAAGATTGCATACATTAAGCCTCCTAGTATCATGAGAATCTTCCTGTTCTTAGTAAGGGTGCCAACCAGAGCCCATATCAACTGACCATAGATATTCGTTAGAGAAGGTAAGGCGGATACAGCTCCTATCTCGAAGCTCGATGCCCTAAGCTTTAAGGAGAAGATAGGTATGAATGGTTGGATCAGACTAGAAGCTAGCGAATGGAAGAAGTTATGATATAGGAATTTTCTTTCCATGGTGGGGAATATTTCATTTCGTCTTATTAAGGATTTCCGTAAGATGTATTCATGCTCGAATCTTGGATCAAGATGGTCCTTGAGGCAACTGAAGATCTCGTAAGAAGAGCACTAGGGAGGATGAAAATCGGGATGGTCGTTACCCCCACTCTGAGTGGTACTGGAATAGTTTCTACGAATCTAGCTTTTGAATTAGCAAAATATGGTCATGAAGTGCATCTTCTATCTATCAGAAAACCCTTTGCTTTGAAGTTAAGAAAAAATGTTCGTTTCCATCGGGTCCCAGAGGCACCTCTTTACACCATCAAATCAACTCCATTCACGGTGACAATAGCTGGTAAGGTGGTTGATATCTTCAAACGAGAAAGACTAGACTTACTCAACGTTCACTACGCCCTTCCCTATTCTATCTCTGCTCATCTCGCAAAGGAGATCTGTAACGCTCAGGGGGTAACGTTTCCCTTAATCACTACAGTTCATGGAACAGATATCCATACATTTGGTAGGCAGAAGATCTATCGAGAGGCTATAACCTATGCTCTTGAGCGAAGTGATGGAATCACCTCTGTATCTAAATTCCTTGCTAAGTTAGTAGTGAAGGATTTTGGAATACCTAGGAGCAAAGTGAAGGTGATCTACAACTTCACCTATCCGGATCACTTTAAGCCTAGATCGCTCCCCAAACTCAGACGAAGATTTGCAAAAAAGGGAGAGAAGCTAATTCTACACGTCTCTAATTTCAGACCCGTGAAGCGTATCGATCTTGCACTAAATGCATTTGCTCTCATCTCGAAACGAACTAATGCCAAGTTATTGCTCCTAGGTCATGGTCCTGATTTCGAAAAGGCTAGAAAATTGGCTAAAGAATTAGGCATAGCCGAAAGGGTTTATTTCCTCGGTAAGCAGAAGAGAGTGGAGAACTTCTATTCGATCGCGGATTTGTTCCTCTTTACCTCTAAGATAGAGAGCTTTGGAATACCGCTCATAGAGGCTATGGCTTCCGAAGTTCCTGTAGTTGCACCAAAAGTTGGAGGTATTCCCGAAATAGTCAAACACGGAAGGACTGGCTACTTAACCTCGGATGATCCCAGTGAGATCGCCGAATACTGCGTTTCCATTTTGGAGGATCCTGAGCTTGCTAGACGAATGGGCAAACTGGGAAGAAAAGATGTTCTCAGGCGTTTTAGCGTCGATGTGATCATTCCTAAGTACATAGCCTATTATAAACGAATTCTTTCGAAGTGTGGAGTAGCTATGGGGATGTAAGAATGTTAAGAGTTGCAATGTACTTGCCCTCTCTCTTCGACTTCAAGCGAGGTAGGGCGAGATTCATTCTGAATGTATGTAAATATCTCTCGAAGTATTGTAGGATCTATGTTCTAGCTGGAAAGAAGGGAAGGATAAAAGGTGCTAGAGTATTCTCATACCCTTATCTGAAGCGAACCAAGATCGATGCTCCCTACGAACAACTCTACAACATAGAAAGTGCTACCTTCCTGCTAAACGTAGCGAAGCACTTCGAAACTCATGATTATGATATAGTACACGTTCACTTTCCCTATGACGTTCTCGTCCGAACTCTTACCGATGCTAAACTCTTGCTTCACTGTCATGGATGGTATCTCGACCCATGGAAGTGGCTACTAAAACGGGTGAGAGCAGATGCATACGCTTCGTGCTCTAAGTTTACAGCGAGCTTCTTGAGGAAAATTGTGAAGCGCGACGTTCATGTGATCTATGCTGGTGTAGATTCCAAGCAATTCAAACCCAAGAAGATTGAAAGGAAAAAAGTCATTCTCTACCTAGGTGCTCTGTCCAAGGAAAAGAGAGTTGATCTGCTAGTCAAAGCTTTCAAGTACGTAGAGCGGAGGAAGAAGAGCTGGAAGTTATGGATAGGTGGAAAGGGAAACGAAGAGAAAAATCTAAGAGAACTGGTTAAGAAACTTAGATTGAGACGAGTGCGCTTTCTAGGTTACGTTCCTGAGAGGGATCTTGTGAAGATATATTCCTCTGCTTCTGTTTTCGTGCTTCCATCACCAGCAGAATCATTTGGAATAGTGGTCTTGGAAGCTATGGCTTGTGAGACACCAGTAATAGTCTCAGATCGCGGAGGACCGAAAGAGATAATAACACCAAGTTGTGGACTTAGCTTTAGAGCAAATTCTGTAAAGGATCTTGCGAAGCACTTACTCCAACTCGACGAGCTCGACCTCCATAGCATGGGAAAAGCTGCGAGGAGGCGTGCGCTCTCCTTCACTTGGGAAAAGACCGCGAAGTCTCTTTATTCGCTCTACAGATCTTTGGTCTAGTTTTTATTTTATAGCTAGGAATTCTGGTTTTCATGGTAATAGCGCTTCTGTTTGTAGTGTTAGCGACTTATCTCTTCTTTTATCTAATTCCTCCTTTCACAATCCCTTTCCTGAAAAAACGAGTGTCCAAAACCAAGAAAAATCGCCCACTCGTCTCGATAGTGATTCCTACCAAGAACGAGGAGGCGATAATAGAGAAGGTGATAGAGAATTGGCTTTCAATAGATTATCCCAAATTCGAGTTGATCTTCGTTGATGCGTCTACAGACAGAACTCCAGAGATAATAAGAAAGTATGAAAGACGAAATAGAAGGATTAAGCTCCTTTGCCCTAACCTCGGAAATAAATTAGCAGATATGCTCTATGGTGCTTCTAGGGCAAAGGGCGAGTTGGTTGCCTTTTGCGATGCAGATTTACTCGTAGAAAGGGGGGTTCTGAAACATCTTGTTCCATATCTCGATGATGAAGTTGGTGCTGTCTTTGCCCTTAGAGTTCCTAAGCGCAGAAGTGGAATCTTCAAGGAATTAGATGGATTCAAATTGTTGAACCTCATGCTGGATCTAGAATTCTATTCAAGACTAGGTTCTACCCCTTGGGTTTCTATCTCTCCAGCTCTGTTCAGAAAAGACGATCTGAAGCGGATAAGACCAAAGAAGGTCATTGCTGACGATCTCTATCTCGCACTGACTTTGCAAAAAATGGGGAAAAAATGTCTGCTCATTCCGGAAGCAAGGAGTTTTTCTCCTCCGCTTGGAACTGCTAGTGATCTATTTAAGCGTGTAACACGAACTGCGCATGGTAGTTTAGAACAATTGCTCAGAGCTATTCCTCTCGTTTTCAGGAAAAGTGGTAAGTTCTGGAGGATGGTCCTTCCGTTTCGTATCTCATTCTACACTCTTCCTTACGTATTTGAATTATTGAGCATTCCCTTCCTACTTCTCGGCCTCTTCAAAGGAGGAATAGTTTCTCTCCTTCTTCTCTTTCTCCTTTGTACCTACCTGATTCTCCTATTCGTCTTCAGTATTAGAGCTTTTGTTATAGAGAAAGTCTTGAGGGTGAGAAAACCAATATCTTTTCTCGGCTTACTCCTTTATCCAATCTACTTCTTCTTGAGAGAAGTAATTTTGTTGTATTCCTTCGTTACTTTTCTGTTGGGGAGGAGAGCTCAGTGGAAGAAGACTTTGACTGACCGTGAGCTTTAGTTTCTTTAGTTTCGATTAACACAGCATTTACTACACCGTGTTGGGACGGTCTCGAAGTAACTCTCGCCAGTCCTAGCTCAGTGTCTATGATTGCCCCTTTAGTTATTATCGACTGTCTGGCCAGTTGTGGATTTGCAGGATTATCTACGACCTTAATTATCTTAACGCGCTTCACTTCGTTACCCACTTTCACATTAGCGAAGTTCTCAGCTAGTGCTACGATTTTCCTCCCACCACCACGTGTTCTTATTACTTGTATCCTTCGCTCCCCAACTTTCGTTGCAGTGAAATCTCTACCCCTATCCATTCTCCTCTTCTTCCTATAGGGTCTCAACCTTCCACCACTTGGTTTTCGTTTCGATCGAAGATGCCATTGGACCATATCTACACCTTCAGAAGAAGACTCTTTAAATCTACTTCTTTCTCTCCCGTTTGTTTACCGGCTTCCAACTCCACGAGTAATTTCTCATTTTAGGATTAGGATAACCGCATGCTGCACAACGTCGCTTAGTGACGTTATACGCATGTCTTCCGCAACGTCTGCATCTTATGTGAGTTATAGTATGTCTTTTACCCATCGATGGAGTTCCCTTCGTCATAATCCTCACCTAGCTTTCGTTCGCTATTATTGTTCTGCTGGCGATACATAGAGCACGTTATCTCCACGGACCAATACTGTACCTAGCTTTATCTTGTTTTCCTTCGTTATCTGCTCCGCATCATCGAGCCACATGTTGAGGTGCAAATCCATCGCTTGGAGTACGCCACTGATCTCTGTTCCGTTCTTTAGTTTCACTAGTACTCGTTTCCCTTTTGCTTGGTTCAATACATCTATCGGTCTCGCCGTCATGGCGAAATCACGCATGAAGTTTAGCGATAAACTTCTTTTATGATAAGGTATTTAAAGACTCTTCTAAGACCGCGTTAGATTAATATGTGTTGATCATCAATTTCTTACTGGGCCCGTAGCTCAGTCTGGTAGATGGGCATGATAAACGAATATGATGCCCAGCCAAGAGCGGCTGGCTCTTAAGATTTGGAAAGGAGCTTCAGGGAGACCAGCAGGTCGCGGGTTCGAATCCCGTCGGGCCCATCGATAGCCCAAAGTCATCGAGACGATTTTCTGAGATGCATGAAAGTTGCGCTTACCGATTGAAATCGGTAGTCCTCTTAGCGACAGATTTATAGAGTTTAGAAGAAAGTTGTGTCATGAGAAGGAAGAGAATGAAATCCAAATTCCCTTTACTTCCCCTCCTTATCCTCATGGCCTTAGTTTTCCTTTCCAGCCTCAAGACTAGAGAGCTAAATTATGAAGTTGGTCCCTGTGAAGG
>CAZUUD010000017.1:0-10848 GCA_964623045.1 uncultured archaeon
AGCTCCTTGTACTCCTCTTCGCCTAGCATTTCGTTGAGCAGGTGAACTAACGAATCAGCCCCGTAGCGGTTCATTTGCTCAGTTATCTTAGGATAGCTCTCAACGAACTCCAAAGTCCTAACGAGTTTCTCCTTTCCGTACGCTTCTGGAAGGGTTTTAGCGTTTTTACTTAGCTTGAAGTCGTAGTACTCAACTAGCTTGTCCACGTAATCTATGTTCTCTTCGCTGAGCTTCGTGAAGCTGTTGGTCGGGTCTAATGGATTAGTCTTAGGATCGTCATCCAACAGCTCTTCTGCATTGCTCAGTCCATCTCTATCCCAATCTCCAGTTACGATGTTCTCTCCCTTGTCGACGAGCTCCCCTGTTTCGGGCCATGCAGCCTTGCCGTCTCGGTTGAAATCAGCTATCAAAACGTCTCTACCTGTCCCCATCCTGAATTTCCCTAACTTGTACTTCTCTTTGAGGTAGTAGATAGGCCCGGAATCGACGAAGAAGAGCTCGCCCTCTGCGTAGCCGGAGTAGCGATAGAGCTCATGCTCATCGACTCTATCTGCCAAGGCCTTTAGCCCGTAATCAGAAAGCTTAGAAACGGCCTCGTTGAACTTGAGTGCTAGTTCTTTATCTTCTTTTGCAAGTTCTAATAATTGGGCAAAGACCTTCTGAGCAGCATCTTTCGGATAGCCCATTTCCAGTAGTCTGTGCTTGAGGTTCCCTTCGAATCTGCTAGGATCCGTACCTAGAAGAAATTCCTCTGCGTTCGTCATGGCATCTCTATCCGGATCGTCCTTCTCAGTGTACTTCAAATCGCCGAAGTACTGCTTTTCCCAACTATCTGGCAAGCGATCGCCATCCACGTTTCCAGGAACCGATTCTCGCTTGAAAGGATTGCTACCACTTCTTAGTTCATCAAAAGTCGAGTAACCATCCTTGTCGAAATCACTGCTAAGAAAGTAGGCTGCTGCACCTCCAGCAGCGATTGCTGCAGCAGCACCAGCGTAGCCAAGCAAAGATCCTCTAGCAAGTTCTCCGGTTCTATCTTCTTGCCTTAACCCTCCGCTAAATTCAGAGCTATCATACTCGTTTTTTCCTGCCAAGTATTCACAAGCCTTAGCTAAGTAATGCTTCAGACTTTTCATCATGAGAAAATTGGCGATACGAACTTTTTATAATTTTAACTACCGCATAGGTACAACATGAAGGAGGAATACGCAAGCCTTGTCTACACTTGGTATAGACGTAGACTACCAAAGGAACTGAGGTTCGTTAAGTCTAATCTCTTGGCAGGTAAGGATCCTGCACATACTGCTACGCTCGAGCTCCTAACGGGCTATGAGGCGTGGGAGTACTTAAGCAAAAAAGACGAGGATCTGGGACTAAGATATCTCGCCCTAAACCCAGACTATGCTACGCTTTCTAGACTCAGCGAACCCGAACTTAATCGAGTAAGAGAAGAATTACCCCCGATTTACGAATTGAGACTAGCGGATCGAGAACCAACTGAGCTAGAGAAGGAAGTCAAGAGTAAATCGAATCGTCAGCTAAGATGGAAGTTCAGATGGAGCTTCACACCATTTTACTTGGCAGCACTGGCTGGTAGCTCTCTAGCTTCTATCCCGCTCTATGCACTAGGTCTAACACCCCTTTACGCGCTCCCAGAAATAGCTACATACTTAGAGCGAAAGGGAAAACCCGGAGGCAAGATAATTAATGCGATAGCATCAGCTTATTACTTCCTCCGTTCTCCCCTCATGGCAGCAGAAACGAAGTTGGAGTACAGATTCCTTGGACCAAAGCTAGCAAGGTGGAGGATAGGCAAGAAGATATGGGAACGATCTCCTAGAGCGTTGAGGAAACTATATCACAGAGGAGGATTACTTCTCAACGGAATTCTTCCACTTAGAGAGCATGTGGTCGATTTGTTTGCCCATGATGGAAAACGCTTGAGAAAGAAGCTAAGCTATGAGGAAGTGAAACGAGAACTTCTCAACGCACTATCTGAGCTAGGAGAAAGCTACGCCCAAGACGTTAAGGAAGAAGCTCTATCCCAACTAGAAAACGAGCTCGTGGAGATAGAGAATCCCGCAGAAAGTCTTTACAGAGATGATTTCATCTCTACTAGAGGCTACTTCAAGCGAAAGATAGTAGCTAGGAGAAAGGGGAAGAAAGTCGAAATAGTAAATCGTAAGTACTTGAAAAAGCTAGCATCTAAGTTAGGAGAGTTCGAGACTAGGCTAGAACAAAAAGTAGAAAGAAATCCCACCCACTACTTGGACGTAGATGTAGATAGAGATGGGAATGTGGTTTACATAGCAAACGTAATAGGAGTAGATCCTTACTTCGGAGAAATCTCAAAGGGATTTGCCGCAAAGGAGGCAAGTGGTTTCTTAAAATGGAGGAAAGCACAACGCATTCTCGACGAATATGCTCAACTTTAAATAACGGTTAGAAAAATAGGTAAATCATCATAAACTTCGGTGTAACATCATGATGGGGTATAAGTATGTCATCTTCCTACTTTTCTTATTACTGTTGGCTACTGTTACGCTTGCAGGTGAATACGATTTTTGGTTAGTGTGCAACGAGACGCTTGCAGAGTGCTCTGCCTACAGACATGCTAAAACCATTGGATCAACTACTTACTACTGCTGTGGTTATTGGTTCATCTCAAGCCCCTATAAATGGACTACGAGCGAATGTGAATATTGTCTCTGCAACTCCAACTACACTTCTTGTGATTCAGCCTATGATTTTGGTACATTAGAGAATAGTTCTTCTTCTGAAAGTAATCTATGTAGCGATAGTGGCCAATACTTCAAGGTTAGTACACCCTCAGATAAGAAGTGTACTATCACTTGGACAATAACCCCAGCTTTTTCTGTTGATTACGATCTCTATGTCAAGTGGTCAGACACATGTCCTTCTATCTCTGACTACGATTGTAGGTCAAAAAATGCAGCAGGAACATCTGATAGCTGTACTTCAACGAATAAGATAAATGGCACGAGCATAGCCTATGTGAAATACTACTCCGGAAAGGGAACTTACCATATCTCTGTAACCGTAAGCGATTGTGAGCCTCTTGATACCACGCCCCCATCGACAAGCATTTCGCCTAATGGCAAAGACTGGACAAGGAATGATGTCAGTTTCAGTTTGGCTTGTAGTGATTCCCAAAGTGTCTGTGTTGAGACTCGTTACTCTATAATAAGTTCTTCCTCGAGGTGTCCTTCCAGTTTCTCTAGCTTAGCCTATTCTGGAACAAGTGGTTGGGTGAGATGTGCAGATGGAAGTACTTGTAAAAAAGTTGTTTGCTACGCAAGTAAAGACAATGCAGGCAACGTGGAAAGGATGAAGCGAAGCAATGAGTTCAAAATAGATAAGGAAACTCCATCTACTAGCATAGATCCAAACGGAAAGGATTGGGTGAACTACGATGTCGACTTCACCCTAACCTGTTCTGATTCCGGAAGTGGGTGTAGCGAAACGCGATATTCAATAGTAGATTACACTTCGAACTGTCCCTCTTCATTCTCCTATCTAAGCTCTAGCGGTACTAGTGGAAGTGTCTCTTGTGCTAGCGGGAGTATATGCAGAAAGAAGGTATGCTACGCAAGCCAGGATAACGTAGGAAATATAGAGAGTGTAGGGAGTAGCGATGAGTTCAAAATCGATAAAACTAAACCAACGACCTCAATCTCACCAGATGGAAGTAGCTGGACGAATCAAGACGTTAGCTTTACCTTAACTTGCTCTGACTCAGGTAGCGGTTGTCAGGAAACTCGCTATACCATAGTGGATGCTTCCTCCTCTTGTCCATCATCTTTTTCTGACCTCTCCAATATAGGAACTTCTGGTACAGTGAGTTGTTCGACTGGATCATCATGCAAGAAAGTCGTGTGCTATGCGAGTAAGGACAATGCAGGTAACGTAGAAGACGTCAAACGTAGTAACGAATTCAAAATAGATAAGGTAGATCCCACGGTTTATGCTACACCTACGCCTACTGACTGGCAAAAGAGCGACATAAGCATAACCCTACGCGTTAGTGATGATGCTAGTGGGTTAGCCCTAGCTAAATACAAATGGGACGATTCCAACTGCTGGGCCGGAACTAGCTTTAGTAACGGTCAGAAGATCGCCTTAAGCACCGAAGGAGAACATACACTTTATCTTTGTGCAAAGGATAATGCCGGTAATACCAACACATGGAGCCATACTTACAAACTTGACAAAACAGCACCATTCACCACAATAACTTGTAATGATGCTAGCTGCTCTACTAACTGGTACACAGCTCCTGTAACCATAAAACTAAGCTGTAGCGACAGCTACAGCGGGTGTTCCAAGACGTATTACTGTAAAGATACATCTAATACCTGTGCACCTCTCGCTGAGTATACTTCTGGCTTCACTCTAAATGATGGTAATTGGTACGTTCGCTACTACTCTAAAGATAATGCCGGAAATGCGGAATCTACGAGATCCCAAAACGTGAAGGTGGATGCCACCAAACCTCATGTTAACATAGACTCGCCTGCCGCTGGTAGTTGGCAAAGGAGCAGCTTCACGCTGCAATACGATATCACGGATGCTACTAGTGGAGTAAGCATCTGCAAACTCTACACGAAGTCTGCAAGCGAAGCTAGTTGGCAGGATCGCGGAACTATAGCTTGTGGAGAAAACAAGCAAGTAACTATAACCGTAGGTAGTACAGGCTATTGTCATGATCAGGGAAGCAATGCATGCAGCGTGAAGATATGGGCAAAGGACAATGCAGGAAATACAAATGAAGTTACCAGAAGCTTTAGCATAGACTGGACTAAGCCAAGTACAAGCATAAATCCAAATGGTCATGATTGGACGAACGCAGCTGTTAGTTTCACCCTTAGTTGTTCGGATTCCGAGAGTAGCTGTAAATATACCTACTTCAAGATAATTCCCTCTACCTACGAGTGTGGAACTACTGGCTACACCCAGGGAACCAGTGGAACGGTAGACTGTAGTGATAGTTGCAGAAAGGTAGTATGTTATTATTCCGTTGACGATGCAGGTAATGTAGAGAGCGTTAGGCGAAGTAACGAGTTCAAAATAGATAAGGTCAATCCTAGGGTTTCTATAGTGAGATCACCAGCATCTCCTCTCGATACAGAGAAGGTAACTTTCAATGCGACTGCCTCAGATGATGCATCTGGAATAAATAAGATAGAGATCTACGTAGATGGAATCAAGGTTAAGACATGCTATACAACGAAGTGTAACTATGAAGGAGGGCCATACTCGGTAGGTACACATACTTATGAAGCGATTGCATATGACTACGCTACCAATTCGAGGAGTACTGGTTTACAGTACTTCACGGTGTCAGCCAACTGTACTGCCAAGACTACACAAAGCGAGTGTGAAAGTTATGCAGAATGTAAGTGGTGTTCACTTTGTAGTGGCTTCAAAGTAAATCAGTGGAGAGAAGCAAGATGTATAGCAAGCGATGCAAGTTGTGGTTATCACTGTGAAGCAGGTTATTGTGGTGCACATTGTAATAGCGATCCATGCTCTGTGGTGATAAGCAATACGTGTTACTACGGTACCTGTGGTGGTTATAGTTGTACTTACGAGCCTTATCACCAATGCAGGGTTAGCGGTTGCTACGATATTCGTAATGATGTAACAGAGTGTGATTACTACGATTACTGTTCGGCTGCTCTCGGAAATCTAGATGCTTGTAGAAACGACCTACTATCGCCAAGTCCGACCTACTACTACTGTAAGGTCTGGGGTAAGACCAATGAGGAAATGTGGGAGATATGTAAGGATGATATCTATGCTGCCCACACCTTGCTCACGTGTTGATGTGAATAAGGCTATAGGATGGTGCAATTTTCTACTGCTAGCTTTGTTAGTCGGAGTAGCATTTGCAGAGACTCAAATCGACATAGAAAGCACGATGTCAGGGAAACATCCCAATGACATTTATCTCATAGTAAGGAATCTAGGGCCAGACCCTATCGAAGGGCTTGAAATTTACGTCGATGGTTCGTTAGAAGATAAATTAGAACTCTATCTTCCAGCAGGAAGAGCTGTGAAAGTCTATGCTTCCATTCCATTTGGAGAACATACGGTTATAGTTAAGGGAATTCCTTCAGGTGAGGATAGCATTGAACTCACGGTTTCTGAATTCAAAGAAACCACGACAACTACGGTACCAGAAGAGGAGGGCAATAATACTTTGCTTTGGATAGGTATAGGAATTCTAACCGTAGTAATCTTAGTAGTTATAGCTATAATCTTCTCAAGAGGTGTTTAGATGAGATTTTTTCTAGCTACATTTATCTTCACCTTAATAACGATAGGAGGAATATTAGTAGCCGAGGCTACGGAGCCTAAGCTAAGAGTAATAGAAGTGAGAGCTCCGAGTTTCCTGGCCCCCGGTAGTGAAGGTGAGATAGAAATAACGGTGAAAAACGAAGGAGGAAGCGGTAAAGGCTACTTAACGGTAGATATGAGTGATCACGTAGAAGAAACTACTTGCCACACTACAGAGAAGAACAACAGGGTGATTTTTGATGAGGAATTCGAGATAGCTAGCGGAGAAGAGAAGAATTTTAGAGTGAAAATAAGAATGCCGACCGAATTTAAAGAGTTAGTTAAGCAAGGCGATTCTGCAGGATTGACGATAGGAGCAAGAACTGGAAAAGTTTACTGTAAAATTTGGCTACCGTTTTTTAAAGTGTGCTTACAAACCGGAAGAGAAGAGCAGGATATAGAGCCGAAGTTCATCAATGCCCATCATATTCCATTTGGAGAAATAACATTCTTCGAAGTCCCAGAGATAGTGAGACCAAATGAGAAATTCAAGGTAAGGGTAGGGGTTAGAATATACGAACTACCAAAGCGTTGTGTGTGGACTACTGGAAATCCATGGAAAGTGGACATAGCTGAAATAAAAGTAGATGTAGGATGGTTTGGAACTAGACCAACAAAAACCTTAGAGAAAAAAATCGGTGATCAAGTCGTAGAACTAGAAGTGGGAGGACTCAGTCCTGATTTTCTTGAAGAGGATGGGAAAGTCACGATTACAGCCAGACTTCTATTTAGGTATTTCAGTGAGCAACCAATGAGCATACTTGACGAGAAAGAGGAAACCTTTACATTTATCCATAAGCCAAGAGAAATAAAACTCTATTTGGACAAGGTATCGTGGAGCGAGTACTCTGGCGGATGCGTCTATCTCTATGTCAAAACTATACCTCAATATCCTTACAGCGATGGAAAGTTCTATCTCTACATCGATGGCGAGCAAGTGAAAGAAGTAAGTAAGGCATTTAACGTATGGCTTAAAAGGACGGATGTATTCTACTGTGGCTTAAAGGAAGGAGAGCATAAGGCCTATGTAAAAGATAAATATGGGGTCAGAAGCAATGAGTTAAACTTTTTCATCGAACAAACAGAAGAAACCCCGACCACCACCCCGCCAGAAACAACAACTACCTTGCCTGAAACTACCACGACAATTCCCGAAGAGAACTTGACTCAAGAAGCGGTAGAAGGAATTTATGATTTTATCTCTATATCATCACCCTTAATTTGTGATGTAATTCTTACTAGCGATTCTACAATTTGTGTGAATGAAAATGGAGCTTGCCCACTAACGATGGAATCAAGTGATATCTGTGACAGATCCATCGAACTCTCTATCTCTGGAGAGTGGTGCATCCTTCGCGGAAAAGACTCACAAGTTCGAACTCTAATTAAAGAGTGCCGAATAGGCGAAACGAGTATTACCACAACTACTACCCTTCCATGGATAAGTGGAAAATGTAAGTATGCGGACAGAGATAACAATTTGTATATGGAAACTTGCATAGATTCGAATGGAGAGCATGTAGATAAATGTGAAGGAAATAAGCGAATAATCTGGCGATGTAACGAAGCTAAAAATGAATGTGAGGCAATAACAAAAATCTGTGAGATGAGATGTGTAACTCTAGCCAATGGTATGCCAATTTGTGAAGAGGAGGTGTTACATCTACCGACTTAATAGGGTATGTCCTCATGGTTAGAAGAAAAAAGAAGAAAAAAGGAATTCCCTTATTGAAGTTGATCACTATAGCTATTTTTTTCCTTTTTCTTCTAACCCAAAGGGTAAGGATAATTTTCTTTACGAATGATCGATGTAAGGCTGCAAGGGAAGTCGAAAATATCCTGATGGATCTCAAGCAAGTCTTTGGGTCTAGACTTGAAGTAGAGCGATATGAAGTTCACATATTCGAGAATGATCCATCGGATCCACCACAGCTAGCTAGATTGAGGGAGAAATACGGAATCTATGGCGTCCCTTCGATAGTCGTAGGAGGGAAACTAATAAACGACCAATACACGAAAGAAAAGTTATTGAAGCTAGTATGTGCACGCTTCATACTAAAACCGGGTGTATGCAGATGAGGCTCGTGCTAGTTCTCGTAACACTTTTACTGGTAGCGATACCCAGTCATGCTGTGATATTCTGCTGTAATGACACGCAAAGCGGTCAGTTTAAGTGCTGGAGCGAAGGTAAATGTTGCATCTTGAAGAAGAACTCGATGGGAGGGTTGCCTGAGGGTTGGTACCTAGGTTGTGATTGCAATGAAATAGGGGGCTGCCCTACTGATGAGACACTCCAATGTTCTAACGAGACAGGAGTATGTTGCCCAGTTAACTTCGCCCCAGACTATATGGGAATAAAAGGATATTACTGTAGCTGTTCCGATGCCACTAATTGCAGGTGGATACCTTTCAATAGATCTGCGTCCATCTGGTTCTCGAACTCGAATCCAAACCTAGGTGAAGTGATCTATGCATACTTAAACGCGAGTTATGAAGATGGTGGGAAGAGAAGACATTGTCATCCAGGAAACGCAGAACTACGTAGCTTCAAGGTGAATGAGATGGAAAGGAAAGACTACGCTACTTGGAATTCATCTCTGAATGCATGGCAACTTCCTATAAATACGTCTCAATTCACCTCCGCAGTCGAAGGAACGCTATACATAACTACGATAGACGCAGTAGTAGGTGCGACTAATAGTTACGATGTGAACTTTCCGCCAGAGATAAGCGATGTGATGATCTATCCTAATCCTGTTGATGTGGATAGCAACATGTTCTTCAACGCGACAGTGACAGATCCGGATTTAGGTGATTCCGTTGACAGAGTTTTGCTTTGTGATAGCGTGTCGAAGGAAGGAATAAGCTGGAAATGCAATACTAAGCTGTGCGAGCTGGTCAATGTTGCTAACGATCACTATTCATGTGCTTTACCCGCTTCGGTTTTTGGTACAGGAACTCATGAAGTATATATTTGGGCTAATGACACCTCGCACGGTCTAGCAAACGTCTCAGGTCCACATAGCTTCGACGTGAGACAAATCTACGTAGGAAGACTAGAGTTCAGCGGAAATACGGGGAGCATAGTAGTAAGCGGTAGTGGAATCGAATACGATAATGGAACTTCTGTAAATGGCTATGTTACCTGTTGGCTCAATGAAAGAAGCGATGTCAATTGTTCAGCTCAGGTGAATTCTGGTAGCTTCTCTAACTGTATGATCTCCTCACCTTATCTTCAGAAGGGAAGCAATACACTTACTTGTGTAGTAGAAGACCAGCTCGGTCTGATGGGGAATGGAACCACGAGCTTCAATTTTAATGGTATAATAACGAGCTTCGATTCGACCACAAACACCACTATAGGCCAAGGGGACTTATTGGGATTTTCGACGAACTTCAAGAACACGGGTGATATCGAGTGGGGAAGTAATGTGGTGGTCGAGGTGCTATACTATCCCATTACGAATCCCAATCAAGTTAATCTATTTTGCCTTCAGGTACCACGTCTAATACCAGAAGAGAGCAGAAATTTCGAGTGCTCTAAGTACTTCGATAGGGATCCTGGTAAGTATGCTTTCTTTTCAAGGATCAGATACATAGATCCAGAAGGAAATAACCTAATCCTATCACAGTCAGATATCATAGAAATAACCGTACTTAGAGTGGATGTGGAACTAACTTACATTGGTCTCGACTATGGCGCAGTTCTTCCGTGCACGAACGAAACGGTTTGTGATGCTAACTATACAAGGGGAGATCTAATGGAAGTCCTAGTTAAGGCCAAGGTGTGGACTACACCATATTACTATATAGATTGTGATGGTAGCGTTCCACCCGGAAGTGAGAGTTACTGCGAAGCCAGTTTTAGCATGGATGGTGGAGACTGGATTCCATTACCATGGACTGCAGCAAATGCATGGAAGCTCGAGGCTGATACTTCTTTATTCACTTGTGATTTTCACTCTCTTCGAATCAAGGTTACGCATGCCGGTGTGAATGGAATAGCGGAGAGTAAGTTCTACGTTAGCTGTGTGCCCAGGGTTACAGTCGTTCCCCTAGTTGCGAGGGTTGTTCTAGGAAGCGGACCCACATTGATATTTAACGTAAGCGTGAAGAATCCGACAGATGAAACTAAACACTTCGATCTAGAGCTCATGCCAGATAGGAAGCTCATAGGATATGTGAAATGGGTTGTGAATGGTGCTAATCTAGAGGATTTCAACCTAAGTGATATCGAAATATCACCCATTAGCTCCAAGAGCTTCGCTGTGAACTTAACTAGCGCGCCTAGAGGAGGAACCTATGAAATGAGTTTTAGGGCAACAGACAAGGCGACTTTGGATACTTACGAAGCCAAGGGAACACTAATAATCTTCTCCGAGAGTCTAGATGAGCTCCTACCCTATTTCTTCCCCATCTTACTCCTCGTAGCAATCTTCCTCTACTCGAAAAGAGATTTAAAATCTCTCCCAAATCCTTAGCCATGAA
>CAZUUD010000018.1:0-10836 GCA_964623045.1 uncultured archaeon
TCCTCTCCATTTCAGCAAGTAGCCCCCTATCTCTACTGCATTATCGAAATTCACATAGCTTCCAGATAGGGGTGCTGGCTCAGGAGTAACCGCACGATATTCCGACTCTTTTAGAATCCCGGAAATGTTTCCGAAGAGTAATTGGTGGAGCAAAGGCTTTGCTCCACCTAGTTCCTCTAGTAGTCTGCCATTCGCCCAAACTTTGGGCTTACCAGGTAACTGATTAGGGTCGAGCTCTTCAAACGGTATGCTACCGTTAAGCGTTGGACAAGGATTCTCGCTAAGCTTATCTAACTCCGATTCCAGCGCATTCAATATGGGATAATCTCCCACTATGTAGTGGTCCTTACCAAAGATGAGTAGTGGCACACCCATAGGAGTGCCATAGGCTTGGGAATAGGCTAGCATCACCTTCGCATTTTCCCTTTCCCTGTAGATCTCGTACTCGATCACCACCAGATTCTCCCTTTCGAACGGTAGCTCTCCTAGGACAACTGGGTCTGTCTTCGCACAATGGGGGCAACCTATGCCAGTGAAGTAAACCAAGCAAACGTAACTCTCTGCACTAACTAATGGAAGGAGGAGAACTAGGCTTAGTAGGAGTTTGATGGTTAGGCTGGATCTCATCCTCATACACCCAACATGAGAAGAAACTTATGAAGTAAAATTCCTAAAGCAACACCTGAAGTGAAGCCAAATAAGAGCTTAAGATAGGGTATTGCATGGAGGCATTTGCACCTAAAGGTGAGGTATGCAGTTGAAGTTTGCTCGAACTCCTTCCTCCATCCACGTACTTTATTGAGCAAATCTCGTTTGGTGAAGCTATTTGGCTTTGCTTCGATCCCATCTAGAAAGGACTCTATCTCATCTTTTAATTTCTCGTAGATCTTCGTATCCTCTCCTAGACTACTGGCATGGCTTATGGCTTCTGCCAACTCCCCACGTACCACTAAGAGGTGCTTGAGTACACAGCTTCCTTCGCCCCTGATGAAACTCAAGGTATTCATGGCTTTGATGTGCTCCTCTGCTTGGAGGAGATTCGTAAGTACGTTTCTCTTGTTATAAGCAAGAAATTTCCTATCGCTATTGGCATGTTCTTTCTCTTTCATATCATCACCCGCAACAACTGAATTTCTTTAATATCTGCTTGATTCTCTTATTAGGTTTCGTTCGTTTTGCTGTAAAAAATCCGAGCATAAGTAGTATGAGCAAGATCGCAATTATCAAAATTATTGTTAATTCTATCATAATTCTCAGGAATGCTGAAACCATATTTAAGTGTTTGTTTCAATTTCTGAAACCAACTCTTCATTTAAAGTTTCATTTTGTGAAACGAATCATGAAACAAAGACACATAGTATTGGGCACATTAATACTAGCTATTTTCACCTTCGTGGTTGCGGTGAGTTCTCTCTATGTGCAGGTCCAGCTCGAGAGTGGTAACTTATGTGGATGTGTGATTCCTCTTTCCCTCTTCTTGCCATTCCTAGCAAGTCTGGGTTTGTTCATAGGCACCCTCATCTACTATCTCTTCTCCCCGAGATTGGAAAGTCGAAGGGTAGATCTAGACGTCTTTCTCAACCTATTGGAAAGAGATGAGGCCAAAGTGATAAGGGCGCTCCTCTCCTGTGGAGGAGAAGCTACCCAAGCTAAGCTCTCGAAGCTCACTGGTTACGATAGGGTCAAGATATTCAGGATAGTTAGTAAGCTTAAGCGACGCGGTGCAATAGAGAAACTTCCAAAGGGGAAGACCAATCTCATAAGGCTGAAGCTCGATACTAAAGCAGTTCCTTGAGCTTAGCCATATCGCTCTTTAACAATGGTAGGCGATTTGGATTATAAACTGCCACTGCTGGATGGTAGAGTGGTACCACAGTTACGCTTCCGTACGATGTAGTTATCTCGAAAGCTTTTCCGTGCACGTGAGAGAGTGGGAGATATTGCAACCCGAACTCGTCACATACCCACTTCCAAGCTACCCTGCCGAGTGTGGCTATGAGTTTAGGCTTCAAAAGTGAAAGTTGTTCTCTTAGATAAGGCTCACATGCCTCTATCTCTTCCTCAGTCGGCTCCCTATTTCCAGGAGGTCTACACTTAACCACATTCGTTATATATACTACCTCGCGTGAAAGACCGATAGAGCTAAGTAACCTCGTTAACACGCTACCAGCTGCGCCGACGAAGGGTTTGCCTTGCTTATCTTCGTTTCTTCCAGGAGCTTCCCCTATGAAGAAGATCTTTGGTTTTAAGCTTCCTTCTCCAGGCACGGCATTCGTCCTAGAATCGGAGAGCTTACAACGCTTACACCTCCTTATTTCCCTTTCGAGTTGTGAAATTCTCTCCTCAACATCCATTTGAAATATTAAATTTAGGCTTTAAGATAGGCTAATATGCGAATTGGTGTCAGGGCAATAGTGATAGTAGTCTTTCTTATCTTCCAACTAGCATTTCTCCTCCTCTTCGTCTCCTATCTTAAGGGTGTGATCTCCTACTATGAGGTTGGTGTGATTAGTCTGACCCAGGAAATAGAAAGGGAAATAGAGGAAGTGTTTGGTAGAGCTAAGCCATCGCCAGCCACTAGCTATGCCCTCATGGGAACTGCCTCCTATTCCTCTTCAATTCATAGCACCAAGGGTGTCGAAACGAGAGTAATTTGTGATCCCAACTGGTGCTCATCTGTACTCGAGAGTGATTGTAGCTTCGATCTCTCGAGGATAAGTGAGATAGAGGTATGTAAGGCCGAAAGATGTTATGAGATGGGATGGATTTCAAGTGAAATGCTAGAGCTCGTGAGGAGTAATCTTCTCCACTCTTGCGAAATGGCAGATGTTGAGAAATGTATTTGCGTGAGATTGGTAGAGGAGAGTTTTCCCGTGCCTTGTGTGAGAAGTTGCGACTACCTCTGCCTCAGATCTATGACGTTTGCGTCTTGCATCGAAGGTGAGTGTGTGTGTTGAAGAAGCTCCTTCTCGGTCTGTTGCTCTTAGCCGCGCTTGCGTATGCTAGTAGATCGGAGTTAAATCAGAGCCTCAGTCAGATCTATTCTCAGATCTACGAAAATGTTTCATTTCTCAAGGATAACTCCATCATTTGTGGATATTACAATACGACATCAATATGCCTTGTAAGGTTTGGGAATGCCACTCGACTCGAATTCTCGGTGGAAGGAGATTTGTCAGTGATTCCTCTTACGTGTAACGAGACTCTCTATTTCATCAACTCAACAGAGAACTCCACTATCTACTTCCTCGAAGGGAACTATTGCTCCTACTATCTGTTCCTGAACTCGACGAAGAAACCAATGTTCTTGACCGAAGACTTCAACGTGACCATGCTCGAAGGAAGAACTGCCATTTCCTTCTTATCCCTCCTCCGATATTTCTCGTCCTTCTACTTCTACTACTTCCTCGGTACTGAACCCACCTTCACTTACGTTCTCTATAATGAGACGCCCGGAATCAGAACTTCTGCCATGCTGAGAATAGAGATGGGAAATGAGACTATAGCCAT
Source organism: uncultured archaeon (assembly GCA_964623045.1). Lineage (GTDB taxonomy): Archaea > Aenigmatarchaeota > Aenigmatarchaeia > GW2011-AR5 > JAHLMP01 > CAZUUD01. The sequence goes on from CAZUUD010000018.1 coordinate 3,511, forward strand.
GCCAGTAGATATGAGCTTCATCGAAGCCATCCTAGCTAATAATGAGACTAACATAGGAGATTTCACTCTCAAACTGACCCCAGAAGAAAAGATAGCAGTCTACAGAGGTTCTGACTTTCTAGGAAACTTCGTTCTTGCTGCGAGAGTAATTCCGACCCGGGTTCCCAAGCTAGAGGAGATGAACGTAGAGCTCGCCATGAGGTCTGCGTGGTTGAGCGCGCTATTAGATTATTACTATGATTATCTAACTGAAAATGCGACCCTAGAGCCAGCCTTATCCTTTCATGTAGATGGAAAAGAAATTAACCTAACTCCGTCAGAAGTCTCGCACCTCGAGCAAGGAAGACCGATAGCTAGAGGGGATCTCGTCCTCTTTAAGGTAGGGGAGGAGTTCTACCTCTTAAATCAGAGTGAGTTCTCCCAAGTAGATGTGAGATCTTTGCTACCCTCCTTTAGTGAAGTCGAGAAGGATCCAGAGGCCTCGAGTTTTTACTTCGCAATCTTATTAGAGGATGCTCTGGAAAAGAGAGAAGCTAAGTACCTAGAGGAGCTTGTGGAATCTAATTGGAGTTTTGACGAAGCTAGAAACTCTGTCACGCACTTTGCCGTGGCACCAGATAACAACACGAGAACTCCATTCTTCGTAGTAGAAGGTTCTCAGCCCACTAGTTTGAACAACCTGAGTTTAAGCGTTAGAGAAGAGGGAAATAACTACGTCTTCTCGATTTCTTCTATAGGTGATTTTCTCGTTCCTAAGGCAGCATTAAATTGGTGTAACGAAAATCCCATTTGGTGCATGGATGTTGCTGGAATAGCATTCATAACGACCCACTTTACTGTGACTTACTATGCTTACAAGATCAAGCCAATCCCTGGTAAGGAACCTGCAGAAGCCGTTATGGAACTCCTTCCTTCCCGTGAGAATTTCGTCACCTTCACAAATACTGTAGCGACCGATATACGAACGGCATTAAGTTACGTTAGACTAAACCTGATGGATAGGAAGATAAAGGACCTTGTGATGGAATACCTAGAGACTGGAGATCCTAATGTGTTTGAAGAACTTGTGCGACTTATAACAGAAAGACAAAAGCTAGGTTATCGAATTGCAGAGAAGTATTTAGATGCAACTTCGGTCAAGCTCGGGAGCTATCTCTTCGATACTTTTGGTCAGACGAAGGGAATGGTTGAAACGTACATCGAAGATGCACTTCGCGCTCTTTACGAAGGAGATTACGATGGATATGTGAAGTATCTAGAGAAGGCAAGGAAGTACGTCAATCAATGGTTAACCGAAGAGATAGGCTACACAGCAGGAGAGAGGTATAGAATAGTTCTCGGTTACTTAGTAGATAGGGTCAGAAGCTTGACCAATAAATTCCCGAACCTCGGGAAGTTACGCATAAACTTCGTCTCACCTTCTTCCAAGAAATTGTTAGACTTCCTCGATTTCAGAAAGAAGCTGAAGAGTGTAGTAGAAGGCGTGAGCATATTAGATGATGATAGTGTCAGGATCAGCATAATAAAGACTCTAGATGATATGTTGAAAGAAGGAGTCTCAGCAGAAACTATAACGATCAAAAAGTTCTTGACCGAATACACTCTAGAGCTAACGCTCGTAACGAAGGACGGTAAGCCATTCCTTCGTGTAGATGTGTGGAAGAAGCCGCCATTAAAGGGTTACATAGAGCTAGTGGATTCTAGGACATTCCACCTAGGGCCACTAGAGAACGTATTCACAACTAAAATCTCGAAAACATCTTATCAGCTCGATCTGGAGCTCTCAGCCCAACTCGATAATCTCCTGATAAGGGTAAAGGGTGTCTTCGATAGACTAGGAAAGCATCCAACTGAGCTATCGTCTTCTGAGTTCATTCAAGTATTCCTGAAGAAGTTGGCCGAGAACCCCGAGATAATAGGTAAGTTCGATCTCTCCAGACCACGTCTTCTCTTCATTTTGAAGGGTGACGAGATTAGTGTGCAACGATTCAAATCCATCTTCTCAAAGCTATCGGCTCAATTTCCGTTGCAGGATGCATTCGTGGTATTTGATGGTGACTTCCAGGACTTCCTAGAGGTTCTCTACAAGGTATTCGGAAGGGAGAACGTTGGCCTAGAGAGATATGCGAGCAGGATAATCGTGAAGATCAGAGACGTTGGTGAATTCATGACGCTCTCCCCAGAGGCAACTAGACATGGAGTGATAAAGGCAGGGATACTCTCATCGCTCTTCACTGAGGGATTTGATGCCACGTTCGTGATAAGAAGTGATATAAGAAAACTAGCAGATCTCAAAGAGTACTTCGATCTTGGGCTGAAGACGAACTTGTTATTTGCATTGAATCACTATGCAGAAGAACCACTCACCCAGCTCTTCCATAATAGGCTAAGGACCTTCGGTCGATTCGTGGGTGAGAGTAGGGCTTGGTTATTCGATGGAGATGATATGCTCCTATCGCTCCTCCTTGCAAGAGATTCTAGCCTTCCTGGGATATTACCCTATGTTGAGAGATTGGAGGAGGAACTCGAGGGATTTGCAGAAACTGGGAAGGTAGATAGGAAACTCATAGAGGATCTATTGGAGTCGATAAGGGCGAGAGATGAGACGAGCTACGTCAAGCTCAAGTCGCTCGTAGATGAGGTCGTAGGTTCTGGTGTGAAGTTCCAGCCATTCAGAGCAGTGGTAAGAGACAAACAGGGAGAGCTCGTGGTATCTCGAGAGTTTCCAACTTCAGTCGTAGATGAGATAGAAGACGCCTTTGAGGAATCCAAACTAGGAAAGGTAAAGCGCTATCTAGAGTTACTAAAAACAAAGATAGAAGACTTCCTAACTGAGAACCTCGATGACTGGAGTAAACTAAGGAGACTGCTCGATGTGTTCAAAGATGCTGGTAGCAAGGTTAGCGAACTTCGAGAGAAGCTCACCGAACTCTATAGGTTTAGGGATTCCGCAGCCAAAGTGGAGGAATTGATCGAAGATATTAAGCAGCTAGTCGAGGATCTTGGAACTAAGATCAAGGATTCTCGCCTCTTCCGGTTGCTAAAGCGAGAAGCTTCTGAGGAACCCATGGATTGGATTTGCATGTCACTACTACAAGAGCAAGATGGGTGTGTTCGAGCTCTCTGATCTCGACTTGGAATCTGCTGTACGACGTGGTGAAGTTCTCGTAGGATCTTCTTATATTAGGAAGAATGCCGATGGAACTTACACACTCATAGATCTCTATAGCGGAAAGCAGAAGGTATTTAGAAGTTTGGATGAGTTGGAGGATTATCTCTCCGTTCTATATCCAGATGGAAAAATCTACGTGAAGTTGAGCGATGAAGCTGGTAAAGATGTATGGAGGCAAATCTCAGAGAGACTGAGAAAGTCAGTGCCTCTTCTCGATCTAGACGAGACCTCAATTCTACGACATCTTTCAGATATGTCGATTGGTGATGTTGTGAAGTTCAAGAATCCAGCTGGTGTGGATGTTGTAGCTACGCGCACGGAGAAGGGATTCAATGTTATCGTGGGAAGTTCCGAGTTCACTGTGGCTACACCTGAAGATGTGATGAAGTTATTCTCCTTAGACTTCTCTGATGTGAAGGGAGTACTCAAGAGTTTGGATGTAGGTAATGAGCTAAAGCTCTTCACTAACGGCGGAAAGACCGTGATCTTCCGCCGAACCGCTGAAGGCTATGAGGCGCTGTTAGAAGGAAAAGTCTATAAGGCTTCTGACGTCGATGAGCTTCTTTCCTTGTTAGAAACTAGTAAGAAAGGATTGATGTTCTATCTCAACTATCCTATCTACAAACTATGGGGTGAAGCTGTAACACCACTTGATGTACTAGCAGCTGCTACACCAGCTGTCTTCGCAACCATTACTGGAGAATGGGACGTTCAGACTACGTCCCAGTTAGTCTATGAGGTCGTCGAGAACTTCGTGATAGAACCTATTGCTATAAAGGCTGTTGCAGCTGGCATCAAATGGGCATTAGGAGTAGAAGCTGCACCAGCAACGTTAGGAGCAACTGCCCTAGTAGTTGCCGTGGAAGTAACTGCTGAAGAGATTGCTACTTCTTGGGTGAATCTGAATACGAGGCTCTACTTCGGAGATCCCATAGTTTCTGCCAATGATTTCGAGAGATTCCAGCAGGCAATAGGCGAAGCGTGGAATAGGTTCCTGAACTGGATAACCTATACGGAGAACGAGAAGATAACTAGCTTTAGCCCGACACTAACTGCTTACATCCATCAGTTAGCAATGGAGAACGAATTATCTCGCTTGAACGCAACTTCCATGCTAGTTCCCGCATACGTCAATCCATTCGCCTGTCTCACTAACTTGTTCGAATGCATAAACAACGGTTGGATGGTAGAGGTTAAGGCAGATGATGTGGTTGGAGGTGGGGCCTATATATTAGAGGGGGAGATCGCAAACTCAGTTGATTGGAAAGAGGTTCTCCTCACAGTGATAGAATGTAACTCTGCCAGATGCGCATTGAAGGAGGCAATTCGTACTGCTAAGTCCTTGGAGGAGAGAGAAGTCTTCCAAAAGTACGAGTTCTCTTTCTCCCCTGCTGTGTTATTGAAAGCTGCAATCGAAGAAATAGATGCTGCCGTTAAGGCGTTAGGTGAGAGGGAGGAGGTGGAACGAGAGGAGATGGTCGCCTATCATGCCTACGTCGACCCATGTCTTAAGAACCAGCTAATAACCCATCTCTGTACGCTAGGTAAGGAAGTCCTTGCCAATAAGAAGGAAATGCTAAACGAGGCCCTTGAGATGTTGAAGGGCCTAGATCTACGAAATAAGATGAAGTTCGTCCAGACCAAGGATGGGAAGACCCTGCTATGTATAGCCTCGAGCTTGGATCTAGAAGTTAAAGGAGACGGAACCGAGTTGAGCGAATATCATTCGAGTGAAACTAGTGGCATTAGCTGTAGTGATTCCTGTAAAGAGAGTTGTTACGATGTCACTGGAGTTCGGAGAGTATCTATTACACTAGACGGTCTCGAAATATTCTCATTCTCCCTGGATCTTCCATCATGTGACAATTGTAGCGTAGATGAGATCTGTGGTTACGTGAGCTTTGCAGGAAGACTCCAACAGACGTGTGTTAAATGTGACTCTAGCACGGTGGGTAGTGCAGTCATTAACGAGAATGGCGATTTCTTAGTCTGCAGTTCTATGGGCGGCGAAACCAAGTGGAGGAAGTGTTCAGAGATCCAAAAGGGATCTTACACTGCACTCTCTCCGAATGGAAAGGTCTACTGCATAGATGGAAAGGTGTTAAGTAGTTGTAGTTCTTCCACGGAGTGTGATGGAATATGTGTGAATTACGGTCCTCTAGGTAGTCTATGTTTCAGTTGCGGCTCTAGTGATAGGTTAGTCAAATCAATCGAAGGTGAGCTCTACGCCTGTTATGGAGAGTCTTTGATTAAACTGAAACCCTGTAGTTCCACCTCCTCGTGCGGTTCTGATGAGATATGTGCAATCGTAGAAGGAGGAGGCTACTGTCTACCTCCATTAAGACTAGAAAAATCCATTCGGGTGAAGGACGTAGAAGGAAATGTGTGGGAGCTCGGGTTTGGTGAGTTCAAACCCGTGCTGAAGTTGTGTGAGAGTTCCCAAGATTGTGGTGCCGGAGAGATTTGTATCCTCTATGGCAATGGTAAGAACTATTGTACGAGCAACGAGTGTAGCGAAAGTGGTGCAATAGTTCCAGGTGTCCTTAGTAGCTCCACAGAAAAGTTCTACGTGTGTACTTGGAATCCTGGGCTGAAGAAGTATACCTACGCTAAGTGTGGGGCAAGTGGAACAATAGGAAAAACTGTATTATATGGTGGTACCATCTACGAGTGTGTGGCTTCGGGATGGAAAGTCGTTGAGGGAAGTTGTGAAGATAACTCAGATTGTAGACCGAACGAGATATGTGCGTTTGGCGAGAAGAAGATAGAAGGTAAGACCTATAATGTAAAGGTCTGCTTGGGCTGCACTTCAGAGCTAGAGAACCAAACCTATGGATACTGGAAATGCGAAAGTGGTGAGTGGAAGTTATCCTCGAAGTGTTGCTGTGCAGATTTCGGGGCTAATTGCACTATGGTAAGTGCTATCGAAGAATGTCCAAGCTATGCATCGCTGGAAGTGGCTAGCGATTACTGTAATAAGATCCTCTGCAAGGGTATGTGTCTAGATTGGGTGCCAGTAGGATGTGGTGCTAAGGGCAAGAAAGTGAGTTGTCTCCCAGAGGAGAAACTCTGGAGGAGAACTTGCTCGAAGAAAGATTGTACTATCTACGTAGAGGAGAAATGTGAATTCTCGTCGGAGTGTATCAGCACTACAACGACGACCTTGCCTGGTAATGCGACAACTACCACGACTACCCTTCCGGGAAATGTTACTACCACCACTACTGTTGTGGATTGCTATAGTTACGGTACTTGCTCAGAATGTGTTGCTGCCGGATGTGAATGGTGTCAAATAGACAGTACTTGTCATCCCGCAGGCTATTGTCAGTACGAGTGTTCTGACTACATGGAGTGTTATTACATATGTCCATCTCCTACCACGACTACGCTCTCTTGTAACAACTACCTGAGTTGTAGTTCCTGTGTAGCGGCTGGTTGTTATTGGTGTAGTGCAGGTAATTGCGTAGCTGACTGCGAGAGCTGTGAGAGTAGAGGCTACACTTGTTATTCGTCTTGCCCCGAATGCTATAATCATTCTGACTGTGCTAGCTGGGAATACTGCAATCCGTATAATCAATGTGAATGCAGGGACGAGGCATGTGATAACTACTGCCGACAAGCAGGCTACACCGAAGGCGAGTGTTTCGAATCGGAAGCGACGTCGGTTTGCTTCGGAGAAGCTGGAGACTACTGTTGTTGTTGGCCTTAAATCTAAATCCCCAACTTTCTTAATGGCAGTGCTAGTTACAGGGGGTGCTGGCTTCATAGGCTCGCATACCGTTGATTTACTCGTAGAGGAAGGAACCGAAGTGGTAGTCATAGACGATCTAAGTAGCGGTAAGCTCGAGAACCTAGAGCATACGGTTCCATTCTATAGGTTAGACGTGAGATCGAAGGAAGTAGAACGTTGCTTCCTGGAACACGAGATAGATGCAGTTATCCATCTAGCTGCCCAAGTTAGTGTCGAGAGCTCGCTTAAGGAGCCCTTGCAAGATATGGAGATCAACTTGGGTGGTACGCTGAATCTCCTAGAGTTGTGCAGAAAGCACGACGTAGCCAAGTTCGTATTTGCCTCGAGCGTGGCAGTTTACGGTGAGCCGAAGTATGTTCCAGTAGATGAGCAACATGAGCTAGCTCCCCTAGCTCCTTATGGT
>CAZUUD010000019.1:0-10010 GCA_964623045.1 uncultured archaeon
GACTATGAAGAATGGAAAGAGAGCGAAAATTTTGCAGTGGGGCTTTATGACATGGACGCAAATGGTAGATATGAGTCCTTGTGGAATGGCACGACCTGGATAAAATGTGGCGAACACTACGGCGATGATGTACGCAAAGCGAAAGGCACGATTCTTAACTTTACTTCGGGCGTTTATAACACAAGCATGGCAGAGACTTGTAAACCAGAAATTCAGTATGCTTCTAAAGGGGGTCAGATTCTATGTTGGGCTTCTGACTGGAAGAAATGTTTTGAAGAAATCCAGGACTTCCGCAAGATCGATGGATACTGTTGCATAGCTTCCTTACCCCAATACAGAACTATACCAGAAATTTGCACAGAAGAGCAGCAGAAAGACGATCAATATTGTTGTGAGTGTTTCGGAAATACGTGGCAAGGCACCAGCAGGTTCGACCCTAAAGGATTTTGCATAGGCGATGGAGTCTGTGAATATGACGTGGGCGAAAATATTACTAATTCGCCGCAAGACTGCTGTGAAGCAGATGGCTCTGCTGTCTATGACGACATTTGTCACTCAGAGTGTGGTGCTCTCTTTGTTTGTGAGGGAAAGAAAGTAGGTTCTAAGTTTTGCGATGGGGACGATCTAGTAACATGCTGCAAGGAGGAAGAGAGATGTGATAGCTACGACACTTCGTGTGGAGATTTCGAGCTCTATAGCGATTGCTGCGACTCAACGAGTAGACGGGGAAGATTCAAGGATTATTACTGCGATGCGATCTCTCTAACTTGTAAATGGAGATGGAGTGATTGTTGTGACCCTTGTGAAAGTGGATACGAATGCATCAACAATACTTGTGTAAGCACCACTACTTCTACCACCACAACCCTTCCTATCGCAACTCCCACATCTACTTAAACTACTTACAGAAATCTTTGCAACAAATCTTAGCGCAGGCTTCAGTCGGTTCGGAACAAACACTTAGGTTGAGGTTTTTGCATACTTCATAGAGTTCATCACTAGGAGCTCCACTACATCCGAGAGAAGCGTAATCCTTACAGAGAAGAGCATGCTTCTCTATTATCGATACGTGCTCTGAAATGGGATTAACCTTTCCTAGGAATCCCAAGATAGCTAATACTGTCAACAGGACAAGGATCAGAATCACGAGAAAGTGGCTCCAAGTAATTCCTCGCATGAAGGATTTTGTTAGAGTAGACTATAAATCTTAAGTCCAAAAAGAAAAAGAAAAACGTCGAAGGTCACTTCAATGCTAGAATCACTTCCTTAGTATTATATCTATGGTAGAGACGTTGAGCTCTCTTCCGTCCTCTGTTGTGACTTTGTCTGTTCCTATCTCTACGTTAGCTATCTCTACGTCCTTCAGGAACTTGTTCTTCACGATTTGTGCTACGTCGACGGCTTTGCTTATCGCTCTTCCTCTGGCCTTTACATGAACTTCTGTCTGACCGTCGCTGAATTGAGTCACTACAGCCAATACGTAGTTCATGGTCGGCTTCTTACCGACCAGCACCACATTGTCGGTTTCGGCCATACAGCTTCACCTTAGTGGCTTTCTAGCTTTGGCGAATCGGCGGACATCGAAGGTCCGTCGATGGACTTTTGTTATTAGTCCTTCGTAACAATAAATATTTTACGGTATGAAATGTGGGCAAAGTATCTAAGTCATTACTTTACTATTCTAAAAGGAGAGCATAAGGCCAAGTATCTTGACGCGGACCTAGACGAATTACTCGAAAGAAGCCTCTCTCTAGCTTCCCCGTGTAGATTATGCGAAAGGAGTTGCAAGGTAAGGCGGCTCGAAGGAGAAGTAGGTTTCTGTGGAGCTCCTCCAAAATTGCTCATCTCTAGTGAGTTCCTCCACTATGGAGAAGAATCTTTCTTCGTTCCATCTCATACGATCTTCTTCATGGGCTGTAACTTCAGGTGCACCTATTGTCAAAATTGGACTATCTCTCAGTGGTTCGAAAGCGGAACTGAGACTTCCCCAGAGGAGCTAGCAAGAATAGTCAAATTGAGGCAAAAAGAAGGGGCGAGAAACTTGAATCTAGTAGGTGGAGAACCAACACCTTACTTACCATGGATCATAGAGCTACTAAAGGAGCTCAGGAAACTGAAGGTAAATACACCAATCATCTGGAATTCTAACTTCTATATGAGTAAGGAGAGTTTAGAGATTCTCAAAGAGGTAGTCGATGTATGGCTACCCGATTTCAAGTACGGGAATGATAGGTGTGCACTAGAGCTGAGCTTGGTACCGAATTATGTGGAGATAGTAACTAGGAATTTGAAGGATGCTAGAGGTGATATGGTGATAAGACATCTCATATTGCCAGGTCATATCAAGTGTTGCAGCTTTCCTGTGCTAAGATGGATAGCTAAGCATAGGAGAGATGCCCTCGTTAACGTGATGGACCAGTATACCCCTCACTATCTTGTATTAAGGGAGGAGAGATTCTCAAAACTAAGGAGACGGGTAGATTACGATGAATTCAGAAAGGTTCTAGAACTAGCTAAAGAACTAGAACTTCACTTGGTAGAATAATCAAAAGTAGTACAAGGATGACCACACACTTCTTCTTAGCTCTGTCTTCACTTTCTTGATCTCGTAATCGAGCTTCATTCGAAGTACGGGATCTGAGGAGACGTACTCTAAGAATCTTTTTTTCCCTTTCCTACTCAACAACTCTGATCTATCTCCTAGTAGACTGAAGAGGAAGCAGAAGTCCTCATCATACTCTCTCCTAAGATCTCTAGGAAGCTTCTTGGCTTCTTCGTAGAAGGTTATGAGAGATTCTAGTACCTCATCTCCTCTACCACTTGTGACAATGCTACCTATGTCTACAGCAAGTCTGAGAATACCCTTCTTCATTTTCTCGTTGAGTTCATTCATCCCGCCCACCTACATATCTCGCGATCTCTCTACGTATAACATCCAGCCAGTCTTTCTCAGCGAGCTCGCCCAAGTATTGGGCCCAAAACGCCGCTCTACCTTCTACTTCTACAGGTTTATACTTTCTCCTTCCTAACCGCTTGTTCGTATACCTATTAGCATTATGGATGATTTTTGCAAATTCTAGATAATCCTTCTTTCCTAGTGGGATGTATACATTTTCCCATTTCACGCTTACCACCTTTAATTTGCCCCAAAGGATTTCGACGAGTAACGTTACCTTTTGAGCTCCTTACCGCAGAGAGAACAAAAGGCAAGATGTTTCTTTGGGAGATAGATTATTCTACCTACCTTACAATAGGGGCAGTGCTCGATCTTTATTCGCTTTCGCTTCATACTACCACTCATTACTAAGTAGTAGCGAAAAATATTTAAGAAAAAGAAGAAAGCCTACTGGGAGGACTTAGGCCCTGTAACGAAGATCATAGCTAATGCTATTAACACTATCATGAAGATAGCAGCCCAAGCTTCACCAGTTAGTGTTATACCAGTTACTGCTTCTCCTCCTGCTACCCAGAACACCACCAGGGCCAAGATAAGCAGAAATACTAGGTTTTCTGCCTTGGTGAGGTTCTCTACTTTGAATCCTACCATCACTGCTAAGAGAATGCATATGAGCAATACTGCCAATATAGTGGCTCCAAGGCCACTCAGCGCTACGAAGAACTGTCCTATTCCGCTGTAAGCTGTGACTAGAAACGCGATGACGAAAGCTATGGCACCATTCACTCTGTCGTCGAACGTTCCCGCCTTCTTCAATACTCCATAGACTATAGCGAACACTAGTAGCCAAGGTAGGACAAATCCGTAGAAGCCAAGCTGGTTCAGGTTGCTGATCACACTTTCAAATATCCCTAGCTCGCCAACCATATCGCTACACCTTAATTTTCACTTCTGTCCAGCAGTTAAAAAGATTTGGGGAACTTAAGAAAACAGCGGAAGAATACTCAGTATGAAGGCGCCATTTCAAATCCTCTTGGAACTCCTGAAAGGTATTTTAGAAATGCAACTCAGCACACTCTCGTTCTTAGGAGAAAAGCTAGTCGAGCTATGGAATAGCTTAATCCTTATCACAGCACTTGGTGGATTCTGGGTAGCAGTTTTTGTGAGTTTTTTCTTTGCTACCATTCTCGTTCTTACATTTAAGTTCGTCAAAAGTAATGTGAAGATTATAATCTTGGTCTCCTTATTAGTGATGTTGCTTTTGCTATTGCTAGCTAGATTTTAATCTTTCCTAGTCATTGCTAAAGCATGAGCACAGAACTAAGAGAACTTGTTCTGAGGCTAGCGCTCTCAAATGCAATTGCCCATGGTGGAAAAGCGCTTTCTAAGCCCGTCCTTGCTAGGTTACTGGGGTTAAGACCCGAACTCAAGAAGGATGCTAAGGAAACAGCAAAACTCGTAGATTCTGTAGTCGAAGAAGTGAACCAGATGCCATTAGAAGAGCAAAAAGAGCTTCTCGCAAAACTCGGAGGTGAAGTGAGAGTGAAAAAAACCAAGAAAAGGGAAGGAATTGAGATAGAGAGAAATCCTGTTGTTAGATTCGCACCCAACCCAGATGGGGCCCTTCATCTAGGAAGTGCAAGACCAGCCATTCTTTGTGATTGGTTGGCTAAGAAATATGAAGGTAAGTTTATCCTAAGGTTCGACGATACAGATCCAAAGGTAAAAGTCCCCGAGCAAATGTTTTACGATTGGATTCTAGAAGATCTCGAATGGCTTAGTGTAGAGATAGATCAAATAGTCTATGCCTCAAAGAGGCTAGAGTTGTACTACGCCTATGCGGAGAAGCTCGTCGAGCTCGGCTATGCATACGTATGTACTTGTGATCCTGAGGAGTGGAGAAAACTGCGAAATTCTGGGACTGCTTGCCCATGCAGAGAGCTAGATACTCAAGAGCATCTCAGAAGATGGAAGCGAATGCTAAACCACGAGTATAAAGAGGGGGAGGCTGTACTGAGGATCAAGACTAATCTAGATCACCCCAACGTAAGCGTGAGAGACTGGCCTGGAATGCGAATAGTGGAAGATGCATCGAGACATCCTATAAATAAGAAAGCACATCTATGGCCACTCTATAACTTCGCAAGCGCTATTGACGATCACGAGCTTGGAATAACTCACATCCTTCGTGGCCAGGAGCATGCTCTCAATACAGTGAAACAAAGGTACATCTACGATTATCTGGGCTGGAGCTATCCAAAGGTATTTAATCTAGGAAGACTTTCTCTCAAAGGAGTTGTGCTCAGCAAATCGAAGACGAGGAGAGGTATAGCCGAAGGCATCTATGCTGGTTGGGACGATCCTAAGCTTGGGACGCTTAGAGCGTTGAGACGACGGGGATTTAGTCCCGAAGCTATTAGGAAGCTCATCTTAGATATAGGGATAACGAGCAGAGATTCTATTGTTGCCTTCGAGAATCTTGCTGCTTATAACAGAAAGGTGATAGATCCTATTGCAAACAGGTACTTCTTCGTTGAGGAGCCAATAGAGCTAGAGCTAAACCTAGATGGTGAATTCGAGGTAGAAGCACCCCTTCATCCTACTATAGAGAGAGGCACTAGAAAGTTGAAAGTAAAGGGCAAGGTCTATGTAGAGCGACGTGATTTCGAAGAGCTGGAAGGCAAGGAGGTAAGACTCAAACACTTTTGTAACGTAATTCTTGGAAGGAAATCTGAAGTCGTGGATTTCGCTCCCAAGCGAGGAATTCCAATAATTCACTGGGTACCAATAGACGAATGCATTGCCGTGGAGTTGATTTGTCCAGAGAGGATAAGCAAGGGTTATGGCGAAGTGAACTTAGCCAACGAAGAAGTCGATAGAGTAGTTCAGTTTGAGCGAGTAGGTTTTGCAAGAATAGAGAAAAAAACAGAAGAAAAAATCGTTGCTATATTTGCTCATCGTTAATTGTTAGCTTTTGGATTCCTGATAACCCAATACTTTAGCTATTCGACCCTTGTACTCCCTTACTTTACTAAGAGTTGTACGGACTTCTTCTAAGGTCTTATCTACTTCAGTTTTGAGAGTCTTAACCTGGTTGAGTTCGGCCTTGTACCCTGGTTCAAGGGTACTAGTTATACGATAAATTTGCCCGCCAGCGTCATAGAGCTTGTCGTAGTGATATTTAATCACCGGATCTACCTCCTCGGATTTTACTGCACTATCGTAAATCACAACACCTTCTAACTTTCCTATCTTCTCTAAGTCTTGCTTGTAACGACGGAGCTCTTTACTTAATGCCTCTATTCTCTTACCTACTTCTTCTTTCTTCTTTTCTACTCCTTTCATATCTTTCGAGAGCTCTTTGTTCAACCTTTCTAACTCATCGCTGTAAGACTTCAGTTGACCTTCTATTCTATCTAAATTGTCTTCTATCCTTTCGAGCTCTTCTTTTGACGTTTGTAGAACAGCTAGGAAGTTTGCCCGAATCTGTAGAATTTCTTGGGAAGAGATCTCGAAATTTCGCTCTAAGTACTCTACTTTCCCTAACTCAAGTTCTACGTTTTCTAGACTTTCCTTTAGTGTCTCATAAGCCTTCCTCACACCTTCGTAGGCGTTGGAGATAGACTCTCGCTTGTCCATAAACGTTGCAAGGTCTTTCGTTAGTCTTTCTAGATAGACGTGATCTTCGGCTACGACTTTGAGTGTCTTGTCAAGGTAAGTTTTAGCTTTTCTATCACATACCTCTTCGATGAAAGCTCTGCATGGCTCTGCGGGCCTCTCGCCACGTATTTCTTGCGCCTTTTGCTCAACGTATTCTTTATTTGCCTTCCTTACTAAGGTTGGTTTTATCTCTTCCTCCAACTGCCTTTGAAGATTTGCAAGTTGATCTCTAATCGCACTCTCTTGAGAAGTAGCTTGAGAAGGTATTCTAGATTCCGAGGGTGGGGCTTCTTCGACTTTTTCCTCTTTCTTTTGTTCGGGAGCTCTTTCTTTAGCGGCTTGTCTAAATCCTCTTATTGCTCCTATGATCGGACCAATTCCAGTCTTTACTTTTTGGAATAGTGATTTTGGGGTTTCCGCTTCTAAAGTCCTTTCCTCATTTTCTCCGGGCATGTCACTACTTCCTAGGAAAACTATTTATATTTTACTACTTATCAGGAAGAACTAAATTACCCTTTTGAGTCGTTTGAGCTCACTTTCTATCTCCCTTAACTTCTCCTCGTAGTTCCTTATGGCTCTCGCCCACTCTTGTGCAGCTTGGGGAACGTTACTTGCGAGAGCTTGTTGATACATCGCCCTAGCTTCTTGAAGCTTGGTCTGGTAGAATCTCTTCTCTTCCTCTAAGTCTTTTATCCTCCTAGTTCTTGCCACTACCTTCCCAATAGCTCCTCCTATTTCCTCTCCTCCTTTGTATCGGATGAACCTAGTAACGAAGAACGCCAATCCTGCTATGACGAGAAAGATTATCATGTAATTCACTGCAAAGGTGGCAAATGGCCCATACCAACCCAATTGAATTATGAGTAAGTAAAAAGCCACCGATACCAAAATTCTCCAGTTTTTCTTTTTGTCAGGAACGAAACTAGCAGCAACGTAGTGAAGGAAGAATAATAACACGAGACTGGGAAGGAAAATCAAATATAGAATATCTTGAAAGAGATTTCCGCTTATCATGTAAGCTGGGATTCTGAGTAAGTCTTGAAATAACCACTCGGTAAACGTGACCATGATGCTCGAATTTAACTATTCTAAGCGCTCTTAAAAAGAAATTAGCGGAGTAGTGGGAGAGATCTGGTTACTTTGTCTATTTTCTCCTCTGAGTCCGGACCTATGCCTAAGCACGTTATAGTACCCTTTCTCACTTCAGTTAGGCCTGCATCCTTAATAAGTGCATGGGGAAGCTTTAGTCTTTCGCAGGTTCGCTTTATTCGTAAGAGTTCTCTCAGATTCCTTGCCTTAAGTACGACTTTCTTAGCCCCACTTAATTCCCATTCGCTTACCACGCGCAAGTCGGCTTTCTTATAAGCTTCAAGAGCAGCATGCGCAACCTGTGCAGCTAGCTTACCCCGAGAGAGTCTAAGATCCCCTCTTACTACGATCACTTGCTTATAGCTCATAAAGCTTCTCAGCTACTTTAGATTAAATCCTTAGCATTCCTCTTCCTTTACGAACTCTAGGAGGGCTTTTCTCGCCTCATCGTCTTCAAGTTGGATGGGTGGATGCTTGAAGAGAAATGCCGCAGGAGAGGTGAGACTCCCACGTATGCCACGATCAAGCGCTATCTTAGCTATTCTCACTGCTTCAAGCAACACGGCAGACGCCATGGATTTATCATCGACGCTCAACTTAACATCTATCGTTACAGGAAACCCACAAAAACTGCTGCCTTTTAAGTAGATATAGCAGATCTTCGTATTTCCTAAGAACGGTACGTAATCACTAGGACCTATTCTTATCTTTCTCTCTTTCTTAAGCTTATGTCCATAAGGAAGGAGTGAAGCAACCGCTTCTGTCTTACTCTTACGCTTTGAGACCAATCTAGATTCGAGTATCATGTTAAGGAAATCCGTATTACCACCGATGTTGAGCTGATAAGTTTCTTCTACTTTCACTCCTCTTAGGAACAGTAACGAAACTATTGTTCGATGGAGAATGGTTGCACCTATTTGACCTTTGATATCATCTCCGAGTAAGGGGAGTGAGGCAGCTTTAAATGCTTGTGGCCATCTGCCACTAGGATCGCTTGCGATGAAAACTGGTATGCAATTTATGAACGCTACGCCAGCCTTTAGTGCTGCACTTGCATAGAATTCGGTAGCTTTCTGGCTACCAACAGGAAGAAGGTTCACTAAGATTTCTGCACCACTACTCTCTAGCACATCTACGACTTCTTCCATTTCTACTCTCTCGTCTATAGGATCGAAGCTCTCTATCATATGTTCAGCCACACCATCTAGCACTGGTCCTGGAGAAACTACTACACCAAGCTTATCAAGTTCGCAAAATTTGGGCACGAGGTTGGGTTTTGCGAAGATCGCATCGGCAAGATCCTTTCCTACTTTCTCACGTGAGACATCGAAGGCAGCAACGAACTTTATATCCGAGGGCTTATACCCACCGAACTCGTAATCGAATATAAGATTTTCTAGTTCTTTCCCCTGCTTAGAAAGCGAAACAGCTTGGACGAAAAAAGCAGCTACGTTTCCTATCCCAGCAAGGGCAACTTTGATCTTACCCATATTTTATAGTTGTAAAACTTGATTCTTTTATATTTTACGCATGTAAAACAAAGATTCTGATGGAAAGACCACTTGATAGGCTGAAACGAAAGGTAGAAGTAGAAAACCTCTGGCTCTTCATCCTTAAGCTCCTGAGCGAGAAGAAGAGATGTGGCAAGGAGATTAGAGAGGAGGTGACGCAGAGATTTGGATTTTGGATAGGAAACGTAACTGCTTATAAAGTGCTCTATTTACTCGAGAGGAGTAAATATATAACTAGCAAAAAACTTGGGAAGAGACGCATGTATGAACTCACGGCTAAAGGTAAAAGAGAATTAGAGGAAGCATTGAGCTATCTCCGATCTATTCTATCGCGATTGGGCCAAGAACTTCATAGCCTCAGAAAGTCTAAGTAGTGCAGTTAGATTAGACCCTAAGGCTAAGATCGCCACGACAGAAGGAAGCAAAAGTGGGTGAAGACCACCAAATAACAAACCGAGAGTGAGTAAAATACATCTATCACTTCGCTCCAAACCTATGCCTTCGAGTGGTTTCTTCTTTCCTAATGCCTCGCCTAATCTCGCTTGGACATAGGTCGTCATGAGAACCCCTATACATGCTAAAGAGCTCAACCAAAGTGGTATTCCTATGAAAGACAATGCCAAAAGGATAGAGCACTCTGAGTACTTATCTACTATGGCATCGAGGAGTTCGCCTCTAAGCGTCACTCTTTTGTGAAATCTGGCTACAGCTCCATCGAGCCAATCTAAAAACCCATTTAAACCAAGAAGTAATCCGGCTACTTCAATAAAACCTAAATAGAGTGCATAACATGCTAGGAATGCTACCCCAAGGGAGGAGAGCGTAATGTAGTTGGGGTTGAGATTCAGCTTGCT
>CAZUUD010000020.1:0-5671 GCA_964623045.1 uncultured archaeon
CATGTATGGACGGCTTGAAGTCAAGAGGCAAAGTTATAGTAATAGGTGCTACTAATAGGCCTAATGCCTTAGATCCCGCTCTCCGTAGGCCAGGAAGATTTGATAGAGAAATAGAGATAGGAGTACCCGATAAGGAGGCTAGAAAGGAGATTCTCCAAGTGCATACTCGCCACATGCCTCTTGCAAACGATGTGGATCTTGAAGAACTTGCCGAGCGTACCTACGGGTTTGTCGGGGCAGACATAGCTGCGCTGTGTAAGGAAGCTGCTATGCATGCTTTGAGAAGAGTTCTCCAGAAGTATGGTGGCAAAATAGAGGAGGATAAACCTCTTCCACAAGAAGTGCTCAAGGAGCTCGTTGTAACTAAAGAAGATTTTGAGTACGCGTTAAAAGTGGTTGAGCCAAGCGCGATGCGAGAGGTTCTGATAGAGACGCCTAATGTTCATTGGGATGATATAGGCGGTTTAGATGATGTGAAACGCGAATTGAGAGAAGCTGTAGAGTGGCCACTGAAGTACCCAGAACTCTACAAGAAGTTAGGAATAACACCACCACGGGGGATATTGCTCTACGGTCCTCCTGGCTGTGGTAAGACCTTGCTCGCAAAGGCGGTTGCTACGGAAAGTGAGGCTAACTTCATAGTGATTAACGGACCTGAGATAATGAGCAAATGGGTTGGTGAGTCAGAACGAATGTTGCGAGAGATATTCAAGAAGGCTAAGCAAGTTGCGCCCAGCATAATATTCATAGACGAAATAGATGCTATTGCACCGATTCGAGGTAGGGGGGTAACAAACGAAGTAACTGAGAGGATAGTTTCGCAACTCTTAACTCTGATGTCTGGTCTAGAAGAGATGAAGCAAGTATTCGTGTTAGCTGCTACTAATAGACCGGATATGGTAGATCCTGCATTGCTTAGACCTGGTAGATTTGACAAACAGATCCTAGTTCCTGTTCCAGATGAGAAGGCTAGACTGGAGATATTCAAGATTCACACACGAGGAATGCCACTAGCAGAAGACGTTAACCTGGAGGAACTTGCTAAGCGCACAGAAGGTTATAGCGGCGCTGATATAGAGGCCGTTTGTAGAGAAGCTGCGATGAACGCTATGCGCAGAGTGGTAAGAGAGGTAAAGCTTGATGAAGCTAAGCGTGAACTTCCTGAGAAAGCGAAAGGGAAGCTCATAGTAACAAAGGAAGATTTTGAGAAAGCTCTTGAAGAGATAGGACCTAGCGTGAGTTCAGAACTCAATAAGTTATATGAAAAAATCATAGAAAGCAGAAAGAGACTAAAGCCTAAGAAGGAGAAAGAAGAGGAGAAGCTGAGCTATATGCTCTAGCTTTTAAGGATTTCTACCTTTCACTTCTTTATGCCAGAGGAAGCGGGAACCGAAGAGAAGAAAGAAAAGAAGAAACAAAAGTCTAAGTCCAAACACAAGAAAGTCCAAGTATGGAAGTTCTACAAGATCGAAGGAGGTAAAGTAGTAAGACTAAAGGAGTTTTGTCCAAGATGCGGTGCGGGAACTTTCTTGGCTAAGGATGGAAATCGCACCTGGTGTGGTCGCTGTGGATGGGCACAAATAAAACGATCCGAAGAAAAATAAAGGTAGAGTTCCTTAACTTTCTATGCTTAGCTTGGGTATTGAGAGTACTGCCCACACATTTGGAGTAGGCATATGTGATGAAAAAGGCAATATCTTAGCTAATGCTAAGAGTACTTACAAGCCACCAAAGGGAAAGGGTATAATTCCTACTGATGCTGCAAAACACCATAGAAGGGAAGCTGTCAGTGTATTGGCTTCAGCACTTGACAGAGCTGGAGTTAAAATAGAGGATATTGACATCTTTTGTTTTTCTCAAGGCCCTGGACTGCCACCATGCCTCAATGTTGGGAGAGAAGTAATAAGACGGATCGCAGGCGATAAACCAATCTATGGGGTCAACCATTGTATCGCACACATAGAGATAGGCTTGCTTAAAACAGGTGCCTCTGATCCCGTTGTTTGTTACGTAAGCGGGGGAAATACGCAGATAATAGCCTTCGTGGCTAATCGCTACAGATGTTTTGGGGAGACTATAGACATTGCCTTGGGGAATGCTCTAGATATGTTTGCAAGGGAAGCTGGACTTGAGCTACCAGGTGGCCCAAAAATAGAGGAACTCGCGAAAAATGGCAAATTCGTAGAACTTCCCTATGTCGTGAAGGGGATGGATCTCAGCTTCACAGGAATAATCACTGAAGCTATTAAGAAATTAAGAACCGAATACAGGCTAGAAGATCTTTGTTTCTCTCTCCAAGAAACATGCTTTGCTATGTTGGTGGAAGTAACAGAAAGGGCGATGGCCCACACAGAGAAGGAAGAAGTATTGCTCACCGGTGGAGTTGCAGCTAATCGTAGACTCAGAGAAATGTTCGAAATCATGTGCAAAGAACGAGGCGCGAGGTTTTACGTCGTTCCACCTGAGCTTGCGGGCGATAATGGAGCGATGATTGCTTGGATCGGTGTGCTGTTGCACATGACTGGGAGTGAGCCTCTAAATCCAGAGAGATTAGAAATAAAACCCAAGTGGCGAACGGACGAAGTAGAAATTCCTTGGAAAGGACTTAAATTTTAATGTCAAACTCTCAAAGGAACTCATGCTTCGAACTCATTACTCAGACGATGTACCTAAAGCGGACGGAATTGAAGTAAAGCTTGCTGGTTTTGTCGAACATATTCGTGACCTTGGGAAGATCAAGTTCCTCGTTCTAAGAGATAGAAAAGGTAGAATTCAAGTTACAACAAAAGATGAAAAAATTGGCGAGCTAATTGTCTCTATTCCAAGAGAGTCTTTTGTCGTGGTGGAAGGGAAGACGAAGCTCAGTAATGAAGCACCTGGTGGAGTCGAAATAATACCTAGAAAGGTGGAGGTCTTAGGTCCTGCTGAAAAACCGTTTCCTATAGATATATCTGGTAGAATAAAGACTTCTCTAGACAAACGAATAGATTGGCGTTTCCTGGATATGCGAAGACCGGAGATCATGAGTATATTCGTTCTCGAATCCAAGCTAGTGCATTACATGGAAGAGTTCTGCGAACAGAAGGGATTAGTGAGGATTTTCACCTCTAGGCTCACGAGTGCTGCAACCGAGGGTGGGGCCGATTACTTTGCTGTACTCTATTTCGATCGTGAGGCATTCCTCGCCCAGTCTCCGCAACTCTATAAGGAATCTATAATGGCTAGTGGAATAGATGGCGTCTACGATGTGGGTTTCGTCTATCGTGCTGAGCCTCATCATACCCCAAGACATCTCTGTGAGTACGTTAGTTTTGATGTAGAGCTAGTTTGTGAAGATCTCGAGGAGTTGCTTACCTTTGAAGAAGAGATGCTTCGATTCTGCTTCAAAAAACTAGCAGAAGATGAGGAAGCGCAAAAGACTTTCAAATACTACAATACTTCGTTGGAGTTCCCACGGAAGATACCGAGACTTAAACTGAGTGAAGCGAACGAGATCCTTAGCTCCATGGGCGAAGAAATTGGAGAGGATCTAAGTCCTTCTGGAGAGAGGAAACTATGTGAATATGTGAAAGAGAAATATGGGAGTGACTTCGCTTTCGTTACCCACTTCCCCTTTGCAGCAAAGCCATTCTACTTAATGCGAGATCCTAAAGATCCTAGCTTAACCTTAAGCTTCGATTTACTCTATCGCGGATTAGAAGTAACCAGTGGCGGGATAAGAGAACATAGATATGATCAAAGGGTTGCTAATATTAAAGAAAAGGGTCTCATGCCTGAGCAATACGATCATTTAAGATTCTTTAAGTACGGGATGCCTCCACACGGTGGATTTGCAATTGGTATAGAACGGCTTATCATGCAAATATTAGGCCTTAAGAATGTGAGAGAAGCGACATTACTTCCAAGAGATCCTTCAAGACTAACGCCTTAGCTTACTTCATCAAGGTCCATGCGTAGGAGCACCAAATTCCCGAGATCACTAGGGCTAAACCTAATATCAGAGGTGTGAGCATCTCTTGAGCGCTAGTGGATCGAACTGCATATCCTAAGAGAATAGCACCTACTGCCATCACTATTGCTCCTAGCAGCAGGAAGTAAAAATGCTCTTCCATTACTTGGCTTGATATTTGAAGAAATTAAAACTCTTTCCGAATGTTTTGTAACATGGTCGTGAGAAGGAGAAGGAAAGTGAGAAAGCTACGGGGAAGCAAAACTCATGGCTATGGAAGCAAGAAGAAACATAGAGGTAAGGGTAGTAAGGGTGGAAAGGGTTATGCTGGTTCACACAAACACAAGTGGGTTTGGATAGTGAAGTACGAACCTGATCATTTTGGCAAACACGGATTCACTTCTCTAAAACAAATATGGAGAAAACGAAGACATAAAGAGATCAACGTAGGTGAGCTTGAAAAGCTAGCAGAAAGTCTTGGAATAAAAAGCGGGGATGTCTTGGACTTGGAGAGTCTAGGTTACACCAAGCTCTTGGGAAGAGGTACGATCTCTAAGCCATTTCTAGTAAGAGTTCCTTCCTTCTCGAAGCATGCCTTGAAGAAACTAGAAGCAGTTGGGGGTAAAATAATTGAATGACTAAGCCTGCTGAAGTACTGCTTCTAGGGCCTTTGCCTTCAGGCTAGCATCTACTATGAGATCTTCTATTACTTCTGGAATGGGTAATTGTAGTTCCTTTGCTAGAGTTCTCATCTCGCGATAAGCCTTTATGATGAAAAACTCCACTGTCTCTGGGGTGACGAAGTTTAGCTCTATTGCTAGGATAAATGCCTTCTTTACTGCCTCTTCTAATCGTGACTCATACTCCTCTTCGTTGATATCCAATAGATCGCTCTCGTAAACAATTCCATCCTCCCATACGGCTAACAAGTTCAGTTTAACCTCAATTGGAGTGAGACCTAAGAGGTTGCACACGCTCGCAACTACCTCACTTACTTCTTCACCCTTCTTGCATATCGTAGCAGGCTGAAGAATCGTTATCTTTCCTCCTTCCACCTTAGCCTTGAGTCCTGCTTGCTGAAGCGTGCTAATGGCAGGGCCTGGTGGAAGATCAGTAGGTCCGGCTTCCACCACTATATTGTTAGTTGCTACTTCACCGGGTTTAGGGGCCCTATAACCTTTAGCGCTCTTTATCTCTTTGTATAGCTCGAATGGAGAGAGGTTAGAGGCTATGATCCCTACGGCTCCCTCTAATCTAGAAACTAGTGCATCTAGTCCCAGCTTTTCCAGTGCTCGTTTTACGATGGTTTTCTTAGCAACCTTTATGAGTGCTTTACCCTGCAATTTTTTTCTTATCTCTTGAAGCTGACTAGCAGGGAGTGCATGAAGGCTGAAAATACCTATACATCTATATCCCTTGAGCATATTTGTCAGCTCCTCTACTGCCTTAGGCTTTTCTCGTCTCGTTAACTTCATTACAACCTCACCTCTATCCTAAAGGCCGGTGTCATCGTGCCTTTCAGATAAATAGTTCCTATTTGACTTCTTCCCTTGGGCAAGGTAGCTATTAGTTCTCGCAGAAACGATTTGACATTAGCTTCTATTTCTTCGTCCTTCATATCTTCCGTCCCCACAGGAACCTGAACTTGGGGTTGGGTTCTTATTTTCACTCGAACACTTTTCTCCTTCTTAGTGATTAGATTCTTTATCTCCTCTTCTGGAA
>CAZUUD010000020.1:5681-8730 GCA_964623045.1 uncultured archaeon
GGAAGAGTCGGAGGTACTGGTGTAGGCATCTTACCTCTAGAAGCTAGGTACTTCCCTAACACCTTTCCGATAGTTGGCATAAGATCTGCATCAGCTAGGAAGAAATCGTACTCCTTAGCAAGTTGTTTAAGCTCCTTCTTCTCCATGCTCTCTAAGCGCTCCTTTGTATAGCCCGTTCGTCTCGAGATAAAACAGACTTTGGCTTTCTTCCCCCTTCCATGGGGAAGGACGACTTCCCTTACTATTCTATTCTCTGGTTTTCTCAGATCTATATTTCTGAGAGTGACTATGAGCTCTATCGTTTGGCTGAAATTTCTGGGCTTGTATTCGCGTATTTGCTTTAGTGCTTCCTTTAATTCCATCTAGATCGCCTACTTCAGAGTTGTAAAGATGAAAGAATAAAAGAGAAGAAGCACTTAAAAATTGAAGGACGAATTCTAAAATTCCGGTGATCTAATGCCAAGGAGAAGCAGAGATATAGGAATTGAGGCAACGCCTCCGAGTAAGGAGTGTAATGATGATAAGTGTCCTTGGCATGGATCACTACGTATTCGGGGGCGAATCTTTGAAGGTACAGTGATTAAGCGAAAAGAGAAGAGTGCTACGGTCGAATGGGAGTATGCTCACTACGTACCTAAGTACGAACGATATGAGCGAAGGAGAACGAGAATTTACGCCTATGTTCCTCCCTGCATTTCAGTTCGAATAGGAGATAAGGTCAGGGTCGCCGAATGTAGACCAATAAGTAAGACTAAACGTTTCGTAGTGATAGAAGTAGTTAAGAGGGCAGGTTGAAATGCGTGGCGTTTCTGCAAGGGTAACGAAAAGCATCCAGCTTGGTACGAGACTAAAGTGTATAGATAATAGTGGTGTCAAGGTTCTCGAAGTGATAGCAGTTAGAGGCTATAAAGGCACTAA
Organism: uncultured archaeon; assembly: GCA_964623045.1. GTDB lineage: Archaea > Aenigmatarchaeota > Aenigmatarchaeia > GW2011-AR5 > JAHLMP01 > CAZUUD01. Next base: position 6,600 of record CAZUUD010000020.1, read on the forward strand.
AAGGCGTCTGCCGAAGGCTGGAGTAGGAGATGTAGTGGTCTGTCGCGTTGTCAAAGGAGAGGAAAAGTGGAGAAAGAAAGTAGTCTATGCTGTCATCGTTAGACAAAGAAAGGAGTATAGAAGGTTAACAGGAGAACGAATTAAATTCGAAGATAACGCTGCTGTCCTGGTAAATAAAGATACATTCGAGCCTATAGGAACGGAGATTCGAGGTGCCATAGCCCGGGAGGTAGTAGAGAGATTTCCCGCCATAGGTAAGATAGCTAGCATAGTGGTATGAGTTATGAAAATAAAGGAAGCCCAATCGGAGATTGCGAGACTCCTAGCAAGGATAGATGAGAAAATGGGAAAAGTCCATGCCCATGAAGATGTGTCTATTTCGCTTCTCCATCTGATCGAGGAGATAGGCGAGGTTAGTAGGATCCTTCTAAACGAACGTATAGGGAGGAAAGAAGAAGGGAATCTCGGTGAAGAGCTAGCAGACTCTCTAGCAATGTTGCTCCAGTTGGCTAATTGCTGTGGTGTTGATCTCGAGACCGAATTAAAGATTAAAATGGAAAAGCTAAAGCAGAGGTTTGGTGATGAATAATGAGAAAGAAATTTTCAACGAAGTGGAAATCCAGTAAACAACCGAGAAAGCAACGTAAGTACAGACGTAACGCTCCTCTTCACCTACGACATAAATTCGTAAGTGCCCACCTCAGCAAAGAGCTTAGAAAAAAACTTGGATTTAGATCAATTCCTCTTAGAAGAGGGGATAAGGTACGGGTTATGAGAGGTGAGTTCAAGGGGGTGAAGGGAACTGTGATTAAGGTCGATCTCAAGCGACTCAAAGTTTATGTAGATAACGTGAAGCGAAAAAAGGTAAGCGGAAGAGAGGTGAACGTGCCATTAGACCCAAGTAATCTTGAAGTTATTGAGTTAACGAGAGGAGATAAGGCTAGAGAGAAAATAATAACACGAAGAAGTAAAACCTCTGTGAAAACTTAGGATTTAAAAGCCTTCTAGAGTGAGATAGAATCCATGGCGATACTAAAGAGATTGGCTGCTCCTCGCTGGTGGAAGATTCCGAGAAAGTTAGGCAAATTCGTAGTCTCTCCTAGACCTGGTCCGCATCCAAAGGAAGAATGCATACCCCTTGCTGTTCTCATTCGTGACTATCTCAAGTTAGCAGAGAATTTGAAAGAGGCCAAACGAATAATTAAGAGAGGTTTTGTCAGAGTTAATGGAAAAGTGAGAAAAGATCACAAATTTCCTGTGGGGTTAATGGATGTTGTAGAGCTTGGAGAAAAGGGAAAAGAAGGTTATTTGGCATTTCGTATCGTTCCTTCTAAAGGAGGATTTGAGCTCAAGCCTATAAAGGATCCAGAACACAGACTCATAAGAATAGATAACAAGCGGTTTGTGCGAGGCGGAAAGGTCCAGCTTAATTTCCACAATGGAGAAAACATGTTAGTCGATCCGGAGGAAGCAAAGAACTTTAGTACTGGCGACGTCTTCCTAATAGAAACCTATGGAAAACACGTGTTGAAACATCTCAAACTAGAACCTGGTGCTAAGGCTTTTCTCATCAAAGGAGAGAACAGAGGAAGGATCGGAGAGATAAAGAAAATCGAGAAGACGAGAAGCATGCTAGGTACATTAGTTGGAGTAAAGCTCGAAGAAAAGGAAATTCGCGTTCCAAAGAGTTTCGTGTTCGTGGTGGGAAAAGAGAAGCCTGAGGTGGAGGTATGAAGTCAGAGAATCCTATGAGAGAAATAAGGATAGAGAAGATAACCCTAAATATAGGTTGTGGAAGTACTAAGAATCCTAAACACGCAAAGGAATTGTTAGAAAGGATAACTGGCTGTAAGGCAGTGATAACACGAACCCATAAGAGAACGACCTTTGGTATGGCTAGAAATAGGGAGATAGGAGCCAAGGTCACCGTGAGAAGGGGATGCGAAGCTTTACTTAAGCGTTTGCTAGAAGCGACGGGAAATAAACTAAAGGCCTCGCAATTCGATGAATGCGGAAATTTCTCTTTCGGTATACCCGAATACATAATGATCCCTGGAATGAAATACGATCCTGATATGGAGCTCTTTGGAATGGATGTTTGTGTTACGTTAGAAAGGCCTGGATATAGAGT
>CAZUUD010000020.1:8740-9692 GCA_964623045.1 uncultured archaeon
ACTTTTAGAGGCGTAATTAGGAAGTATGGGTTGAACCTATGTAGACGGTGCTCCAGAGAGGTGGCCGGGAAGCTCGGATTTAAGAAGTATGGTGGTTAGATGAGTCGCGATACTCTAGGTGAAGGATTAACGAAAATAAGAAATGCGGAAAATGCTGGACATAAGAAGTGCCTCGTTAAAGGGAGCAAACTCCTAAAAGCTGTACTCGAAGTTATGCAGAAATACGGATATGTGGGAAATCTGAAGGTAATCGAATCGGTTCCTAAACTTATTGAGGTAGAACTTCTGGGAAAGATAAACTACTGTAAGGCCATAAAGCCCAGATTTTCCGTGAAGCGAGACGAATTCGTAAAATACGAGAAGCGTTTTCTTCCAGGAAGCGATATAGGAATTCTAATAGTATCTACCCCCAGGGGTGTAATGTCTCATCACGAGGCTAAGAAACTGGGTATCGGTGGAAAGCTTCTTGCTTATGTTTACTGATATCATGTTTGAGGAAAATCTCGCCCTCTTAGAAGCTCTTTGTCAGAATAAACTCACTGTGAAGGAATGGGTAGCTAGGTTGAAATCCCAAAAATGGTATTACGAAGAGATAGAACTCGAAGAGATACCAGAACCTATTAGAACTCACGAAAGAGAACATGCAGAAGTGATAAGGAAATACGGTCTTAGACCGAAATTCGTAAAGAGTAAGGAAGGAATATATGCAGTTGCGTTTGATCCCTCAGAACTAGAGGGATGGAGTAGAGAAGAAGTACTTCAGTTCCTTTTAGAACTCTATGGCGCCCCCTCTAGTTATTCTGCCTACGATCATCTAGCATTCTATCTTATTTACTTTTCTCTTCAGAAGTGACCTCCTCCTTCTTTCCTAAGAGCTCCTCTAGTGACTGGGGGCCTTTTCTCACCACCACACAATTGAGTTGGGCTAAATCATCTGCAATCACATTGCCTC
>CAZUUD010000021.1:0-9676 GCA_964623045.1 uncultured archaeon
GTGTTCGATAGCTTAAGCGTAAAAGCTTTCCTGAAAACGAGTATGCCATGGAACTCAGATGCTCGAGCTGCAACCGTAACCTAATAGGAGACAGAGAGTTCGTTCGATTTCCCTGCCCTCATTGCGGCGAGGCCGAGATAGTTCGCTGCTGGCGCTGCAGGAATCTAGGAATTCCCTATCGCTGCCCTAAGTGTGGTTTCGAGGGACCATAGGTTTTCTATTTATTCCTTTAGCCCTACTCTTTGTTAGCATGGGCAAGACTGCAGTTTTGTTCAGGCTTCTGCCTAAGGATGTCAGTTGTGATGTGGAACAAATAGCGAAGGAAGCGAGACAAGTAGAGTCCGTGAAAGATGTGAGGATAGAACCGATTGCATTTGGACTGAAAGCTATCAAGGTCTTAGTAGTTGTGGCAGATCCTAAGGAGGCCGAGGGTATAGAAGAAAGACTGCGCGAAATCGAGGGAGTAGGAGAGGTAGAAATAGAGAGTACCACGTTGGTGTAAAGTATGCGCACCCCAGTAGCAATTGGTTTTTATCCCCATGACCCTAGTGAGCTAAGGATGTTAGTAGAGAGGCTATTGGATCAGAAGGTCAGAAAGAGAAAGGCGATTGCTGCTATAGTTCCGCACGCTGGTTATGAGTACAGCGGTAAGATAGCTGGCGCCACTTACGCTGCGATAAAGACTGAGCATCGCATCTTTTGCATAGCTTGCCCTAACCACACGGGTCTAGGAAAAGACGTTGCCCTATCTTTGCAAGATTGGGAAACTCCGCTTGGCATAGTTAGAAATGCTAGACTCTTTGCGAACGAGATACCAGTAGATGAGAGTGCTCATCGTTACGAGCACAGCCTAGAGGTTCAACTGCCATTCTTGCAAGTGAAGTTCGGATCTTTCAAATTAGTTCCGCTCTGTCTCTCAAGGGTTAGCTTCGATGAGTTAGAGGAGTTAGCCGAAAAGGTAACGAGAGAAGATCTATTCTACATAGCAAGTAGTGATTTCACTCACTTCGGAAGCAATTACGCCTATCTTCCTTTCTTCTCACCTAGGCTAGAGGAAAACGTCAAGCGCGTGAAGGAGCTGGACATGAAGGCAATAGAATTCATAAAGCGTTTGGATGCGCGTGGTTTCTATGAGCATGTCGTTAAATCTGGTCTCACGATTTGCGGCTTCGTCCCGATAACTCTAATCTTGCTCGTAGCTAAGCGTCTAGGAGCAAAGCGCGCCACGTTGATCAAGTACGGAAGTAGTTTTGAAGTTTATCCAAATGAGAGCTTCGTCACCTATGCAGGAATTATTATAAGTTAGAGTCTGCGCGTCACTATCTCTCCTCTCAGATTAACGTTTAGGAGCTCTTTAGCTTTTCGCTTACCGAAGTTACCGAGCAACCACGCCAGCTTTACCAGTGCTACTTCAGCTAGCATATTGCAAGGAATTACGCCTATTGCTTGGAGCTTCCTTCCAGTTGAGTATACGTTCATATTAACAGGGCCATAGATGCATTGGGTAGTCATCGCTACTATGCAACGCTTAGCTATACGTTTGAGTGCTTCGAAGCTAGCTTCGTTACCATGCTCTATCGGCGCATGTCCCAAACCAGTGCCCTCAAGCACCAATCCCTTGTAACTTCCGAAGAACTCTATTAGTTTAGACGAAATATTCGGATGTAGTTTGAGCAGCCCTACTTTCGGTTCGAATTTGGGATAGAGTTTTACTTTACCCCTTTCCTTCTTCCTGTAGTCCTTGTAGAACTCTATCTCTTCGCCAACTTTGGCTATGGGAACGTCGTCAACTGCCTTGAAGGCATCTCTCCTAGACGAGTGGAGCTTCCTACTCCTACAAGGCGGTAAAATATGACATGCGTCATCGCCCATCCCAGCGTGCATGCAAATAGCAACCCCTGCGAAATCGGTTTCGCAGCAGAAGCGAACGGCAGAGTAAAGGTTTAAGAATGCATCACTCGAGCCACGATCTGAGCTGCGTTGGGCACCTACTAAGATCACGGGAACGCCAACATCTTCTAGGGCAAATGCTAGGGCTGCAGCAGTGTAATGCAACGTATCTGTTCCGTGCGTGACTATTACTCCGTCTACACCCTTCTCGATCTCGCGCGCTACTTCGCGTGCTATCAGAGTGTAGTGCTCGAACCTAAGGTTCTCGCTGAACACGTTCATGAGCAATCTGGATTTTAGATTCGCGAGTTTGCCTAGTTCTGGGTACATCTCTAGCAAATCCTCTGGAGAAAAGCTCGCAACCACGGCACCGGTTTCGTAGTCGACTCTCGAGGCTATGGTTCCACCAGTATGGAGTATGGCAATCGTTGGTTTATTGGGATCCTGAACTTGGGGAAGCTTTTTCTTTCCCCTTTTCCTCCTAGCCGAAGCTAACTTAATTAGTTTTGTTCTCTTATCGAGCTCTATTCCTAGGTTGTACCCCGAATCGAGTTTTAGTACTATGCAATTCTCGTTCGAGAACTCGTGACTTGGCATCAGAATCCCTTCTATTCGTTCCCCCTCCCTTACTACTGCTATCCTATCCCCAACCTCTATCTTAGCCTTACTAAGCTTTCGTCGAACCAAGGAAGAGTACATGAATTTCTTCAGTGCTATTCAGGTTAAAAACAAATTCAGAGAGAGAATCTCTTGAAATCGCTAACTAAGCGTTTCAGTAATCCCTTCGAGAAGTATATGTGGATCACGTGGGAGCTCGTTTCGTCCCACTCCTCAACGGGAAGCGATGTGAAGAGGTCTATCCTTATCTTAGGATCTGGATATGCTAGTAGATCGTAACGTTTGAGATTGGTTCCTACCTTTCTCGTTCTCTTCTTAAGGGATTCGAGCAGGCCGTGTATCTTCTTCTTTCTATTGTGGTTTCTCTCGCTTCCTATCCTACTTCGCTCATATTCTAGCTTTATCGCCTCTCTCAGTGCATTTCTAAACGAATTGAAAGTCTCGTTGTATTGATGGACTCTCTCGTCGTTATCTCTCGGAAGTATATGCCACGTAACTGCAGCAGCAGGGTGAAGAGAAGAGCATTTTCGCTCCACTTCGAAGGCGAAATTGGGATAGACCACCCCTACTATACCAAGCAAGCTCGCCCCTCTATCCTCGGTTACTATTCGCTCTATTGGCACTAACTCTGCCCTTCCAGAATACTTGCGTTTTAAGAGCTCCGTTTTGTAAGGATCTCTCAGCTTGCTTCCGTATCTATCTACCACTGCAATCGAATAGGGTTTCTTCGCGTCAGAAGGTATGTACTCATCGAGATGCCTTAATATCGTAGTAAGCGCCCTACCTGAAATCACAGTATCGATTAGAATTGGAGATTCTATCGGATCTAGTTCCTCATAGTAGCTAGCCACGTGCGGTCTTCGCTCGATTCTCCTATGAACGAACGAGAGCAGAGAGAAGTGGGGATCTTCCTTTCTCTCGCTCTGGGAAGAGTAGAAGGTCGATATGACTTTGGAACTATAATCCCTTATTTCATTAACGACCTCATTGATGGTCTTCTCATACCTCTCGAGATCTCGCTCACGAGGACTCACGTCGGCCGTTGCTGGATAAGGTATTATTCTCAAGTCCTTTCGCTTCTCGCTAGGTTTCACATGGCCAAATTTGAGCTTCAGGAACGGGGGAACGTCTAAACTTCGTAGCAGATCCTCTGCCTCATCTTCGTAATAACTTCTATAGGAAAGGGCATCTATAACTCCTTGAAGTATCGGATATGCGCCCCGTGATGGGACTATGAGAGAGTCCCTCTCTACTGCATGCTCCATTAGCTCATCACTCACACGTAGGCATCCACGTGCATAGCTCCTGAGCACTTCTGGTGTTAGCTCATAAGGTAGTGCTGTCGTCATATGCTATCTTGCCCAAGAATATTTAATAACTTTTTGGTAGTTACAATTTGACTAGTTTCAGCCCTTTTCTCTCAAGGATCCCTAGCTCCCTTCGCCGATAGAATTTAGAAGTAAAGAGGGTTATGCACCTCCTTCCGTAGAGAAAGGTGGGTGCTTTTGGATCGTGCGCCCTTATGAGTTTCGTGAATCCTACCTTTCCCATAGCGAAGTCGAACCACTTCCTACCTAGTTTGGGTCTTCCAGTAATTGGATCATAGCCAACAAAATCCTCGCTAGCTTCTACCCAATCTCCCCAAACGAGGATTCGCCAAGCTTTACTTCCCAGCTTAATATTTGCAAGCTCTTCCAGAGTCAGTTTGGGTAGGGCTGCATGGACTAACAAGTACCCGTGATAATAGGCTGCAAATGGGAGGAGCGCTAGCGTCTTAGCATAAGCTCTTATTTCCTCTTCCGAGAGACCTTCCCAGAAATCTGCAGGAGTGAAGGGGGAAACGAAGTAGCACTCGTGATTCCCCATCAAGAGAAATACTTGCTTTGGATATGCTAGTTTCAGTGATAGGAGAAAATTCAGGTTTTGTTTCGAGTTCTCATACCCACCTCTATCAACGTAGTCCCCAAGGAATACTAATGCCGTTCCATCCTCTAAATACTCCTTTGCTATTCGCTCGCTAGCTTCCCAATCACCATGCGTATCGCCAACTATTACTATGCGATCGAAATCGTTGAGATCTATTATCCTGCCCTGTCTTTTTAGGATCGCACTGACCTTGCGTAGCATGTTAGCTTATCGTGAGTTTGTCTGTGCTAGTTACCTCATCCCCTATTCCCGCACAATTCGTAGTGACAGTTGCCCTTGAAAAAGTGGTCTCGTTTATTGTGGGACAATCCTCGAAGTAGAGTTCGACTATGCTGCCTTTCGTTAGATTAACTCCGGTTTGGTTGCTGCAGCTATTTCCATTTACGTCTACTATGATTCCTTTCACCACGAGATCTACGCTTCCCGTATTCTCGACGAATAGCTTCGCAGTTTTGGTTGCCGAGTTGAAGTAGATGTGTTCTATCTCAACGCTCGCACCAGAGCAACCAACCATTTCGCTACTGGTTTCGCTTATATTTCGGGTCATCCCACGAATGTAGGTAGTGAACCAACCGCTTATCAACATCGCTATGGTGACCACGAAGGCTATGAGCAACACCACTGCCACTAGTGGAGAAATTCCACGCATATTGACTTCTTAGAACTTCGCAATTTATAGCCTTGGTATTGGCTCGTTATGATTTCAGATCTCAATGACCCTTCCTACCCCTCCCTCGACGTACTTTTCGGGATAGAGTGCCCTTAGCTCCGATTTGAATTGGGTACAGTGGGTAGGACAAATCAAGCTTAGATCCTTGAACAGTTCGAATTTAGAGAAACCGTGCAATCCGCCGATGATAGCATAAACCTTTCCGAATTTTCTAGCAGTAGCTAGGATGGCTTCCATTGGGGGATGGGAGCAACCAACGATTAAGACGACTCCCTTCTTTGTGATGATTCCCATCGATTGCTCTATCCCACCTAGTTCGCCTGTGGAGAATATGGCTTCGTGGATTAGCTTTGGTTCCTTCAAGACCACCTCGTTCTCGAGACCTAGCGAAGAAGGTAGATAGACTCGCTTCACTCCTCTATTCACTTTCAGAAATTCACCTAAACCTCCGACGTGATCGAAATGCAAGTGGGAGATGAATACTTCTTCTATGCATAGCGGATCTATTCCCAATTTTTTCATGTTGGAGAGTAGGATCCTTCCATCAGCTCCCGTATCGAAGAGTATCCTGTGCTTCCCCGTCTCTACTAAGGCAGCAAATCCCCAGTCAGCCCGAAGCCCTGCCCTAAAAGCCGTGTTATCGTAAATTATGGTAACTTTCATTCCCATCACCTATCCATCGGCGCTTAGCCTCATTCGCTAGCTTATGTGCATAAGCCAGGGGCACTATTTTCCTTCCACTTGAAAAGCGTTTCACCAGCTCAACGCTCGTCACTAGGTCTATTTCGTTTCCTGGAGAGACATAGTATTGCTTCCCGCCGATATTTATCTCCTTCCCTACCCGGCAATCTCCCAAGTAAATCCATCCTTCCCTAATCTTACCTAGAAGCAATCGCTTGGCAACTCCTACCGTTCGTAGGTTTAGCAAAACGCCAAGATGGGTTGCTATTCCAGCTAATCTAGGATGGAGAATTCCATTTCCGTCGATGAAATAAGCAAAGGGCTTTGATCTAAGTTTCCTTAGTGCAGGAAGGAGGATGGGAAGTTCTCTGTAAGTGAGATAAGTCGAGACGTAAGGAAATCTAGGTTTGGAGCAATGTACACTAACTTCGAGTACTTCGAAATTCTGATCGCAAACCACAACTACAGCCCATGCTTTGTCGGCTGCATAAGCAACGTCAGCTCCTGCTACGATCAAGTCTTCAGGAAGTTTTACCCGCCTTAGCTTCACTTGACTCGCAATTCTCTTCTGTTCCTCTTTGAGCACGAGTAATGGTTTGCTTGAGCTAAAGTTCGTGAAGCAATGCTTTTCGAATTCCTCTATTTTTCCGTTGCTTATCCTAATCCCCTCTGCTTCAAGCTTCTTCACTTTAAGCTCAACACCGAGCGAATAGCCGCCCAAGGTTCCATCGCTCTTCACGACTTTGTAGCAAGGATACTTCTCTGGCTCTGGATTAGAGGCCAACATTCTCGCTACAGCCCGCGTAGCTATTTCATCTCCCAATGCTTGGGCTATGGCCTTGTAGGTAGTAACCCTTCCCTTAGGAATCTGAAGTAGTATTCGTTTCACTTCTTCCCAAAGATCAGGAGGATTTAGTCCTTCTTCGACTTTCATGAAAAAAAGAAAAGCCCCAAAGATTAAGAACCGACTTCACTTTCATAAGTACTCAATTACCGGTCCATAGGATTTGAAGTCGTAGAAGAATTTCATGGTACGGCCGTCTTTTTTGCCCTTCTCATATTGCTCCAAGAGATCTAACAGACGTTTTGGGTTGCTTGCCTTTCTTTGTAATAGTAGAATTAGGAACTCCTCTTCCGAGATTTCGAATCGCTCGATCATATTTCGGGAACCTGCAAAATCTTAAATGGATTTTTGAACTCTTATTGGGGTGTTAGCTTGGGTCGAGAAAGGAGGATTTGTCCCAATTGTGGATCTACTGACGTAGTCCCTTATCTTGGGTTTTCGCTAGGATTATTCTACAAATGCAAGCGATGTGGTTTTGTTAGCGTTTGCTTCCCACTTGGGTCCTCCAATAAAATAAGAAAGGTCCACTAAATTCTCCATTCGAAGAAATTCTCATGGCGTTCCAAAACTTACTATTATTATATTCTTGTGCCAAACATTTAATCAAAAATATATTTTTTGGTCTCTACTTATGTCTCACAAAAATTGAGAAAACATTCGATATATTATCTAAAATATATTTTTTGTCTTATTTTATTTAAAAGATTCTTAAAATAATATGTTTGATGAAGACTGTTTTGAAAAATAGGTTTGTTGTCATGTCTTTTCTTTCCTAACAAACTCTAACATGAAAACGTCGTCGAAGTCCTTCGCTATCCTGCGTGTTGCCCTCAAAAATGCGTTAATGCTAGACTCAACACGATCTATTAGTCTATTTGCTGTATTTGCTGTGAGCATATAGCCCTTTTCCATCTCTCCAGTTGGCTTCTGCAGTTTAATGAACTCCACCAGCCCTAGTGTACGCCATTTCCTTATCTCTTCATAAGCTTGGGAGGTAGAAACTCCTAAGATTTGGGCTATTTCCTCGATTTTTAATGGTATGTTTTCGCGCTTGAATCGTAGCATTTCTAGAAGTAACTTTGAATGATTGGCCCTACTAGCCTTTCGTTTTAGACCTAACCTCGTTACTAGCACTTCAGCAAGCTCTTCTGCTGTGAGGTTTTTCTTGTAATCAGCTGGCCTAATCGGTCGAAAAACCATATCAGAGAGTACCTTTTTTGGCACCGAAGATCACCTTAGAGAGTTAAGGTATCGGATTTCATTTTTTATTTGGAGTAGAGCTTTAAAACTGCTGTTTTCAGATTTTTTGGCAAGAAATAAAGATTATTCAATCACACCCCCAGCGCTAGCGATTTTCGAAATTTATGGGTTTTGATTGGAATTACGTATTTTAATTGGAGTAAGAGTTTCGGACGAAAATCGTTCGATTTTCGTTGATGGAAAAATTCAGAATATTTCTGGAGTGAAGATTTAAGGTCGAGAATCGCTAGAAATGTTGCCCAAAAGCATGTTGGTTGATCGAAATTTGATCGGTACACATAATCGAAGCACAAAGACGTTAGGCCTTAAATACGGGGTTAACTTAGTTTCGAGCGGGTTTATTCTATGAGCCCTTGTCTTTTTCGTGTGTTAATTTCTATGTGAGAGTTTATTTTCCTACACCCAAGTTTCGAACTACATCGTAAAGTCGGTATTTTTCGTTCAGTTTCCTTAGATTTTTATGTGAGAATTTATCACGGATTCTACACTTTGGTCCCTCATGAGCTCAAAACTAGTATTAAGATGCTCCTAATGTGATTAGAGGACCGCTTCTCATGTGAGAGTTTAATCTACCTCTCAAAACGAAAAATGTCAATCTGAAATATATTGTTTAATTATTAATTCACGAACATTATAATTGTGTAATTATTTTTCTCCCAAGCTTTTTCAATAAATTTTATTGAAAAAATATTTAATAAAGAATAATTTTTAATAATTGTATCCAAAAACTTTGTTTGTAGTAAATGAAACTTGCTCACAATTTCGTGAGAGTTAAAGATTGCAATTAAAAGTATATTTTACATCAAATATTTTTTATTTTATGATCAGCATCATGCACCAAACTCTTCTAGAAGAGTCAAACATAGTTTGTGATAGGTCAATCCAATGAGTTACTGCTCAAAATGTTCAGAGAGTCAAAATCTCCTGCCGTAGAAAAGCGTGCTATTTGTGAGAAATCACAGCATATTTTTCTTTACGATCTCTCTCCTAGCGTAATGGTTAGTTATTGTATATCTTTCTCCTCTCCCACTAATTACTTCTGGAAGCTCTAGAAGTCCTGTTCTTCTCAAGATCAGGGTATCTCCTTCCCTGAGATCCTCCCAAAGAGGTAGATCTGCGATATACTTTTTCCCTTCTTCGTCTTCAAATTGGACAGATACTCTTTCTATGATTGCTACTGTGTCAAAGCTATCGAAAGGAAGAATTCCAGGCAGTGGCATGATATATTTTCTTTTCTCAAGTATTCTACGAACCCTTATGGCTCTCATGAAAGAGCCATCTGAGAAGGTTTTTATTACTTACTTTCCGGTAATACTAAACTTTGGTCTAGAAGTACTTCTTCATTGCCACTAAGAGTAGGATCACTACGATGATTACTGCCAGAATGAGCAATATGAGACTACCTTCTATTTGGGGTCTTTCTGGTCTTGTTGTGGTCGTTGTGGTAGGTTGCGTTGTTGTCGTAGTTACTGTGGTGGTTGTTGGTAGTAGCGTCGTCGTAGTGGTAGTGGTTGTCATAATCTCTGGTTTTTCGGCACCTATCATGAAGATGCTAAAGCCTGGTGATATAGCTTCGTAGATATAACTTTCGTTGGTTTCTCCTATCCGAGATGTCTCAAGTTTCTGCCAGCCATTTGAGTAGCGATAAAGCGCTACTAAATCTGGGTCTATATTATTCGTGTTTATCCAACTCTTTCCTACTTCGAACCCTATTCTCGCTTCTTCTATGTTCTCAGCCGGTAGATTGGTGGTCTCCACCTCGAAGTATCCATAGGTCTTCTCTGTTG
>CAZUUD010000022.1:0-5263 GCA_964623045.1 uncultured archaeon
ATTTGCAGCCTTCCTCTCGGAAAAAGAGTTAGATAGATATCATGGTCTTATATTACTTGGTCTCTTTGTTCTTTATTCTATTCTTGCGGCATCCGTCTAATCTAAAAGGTTTTAGCTAAACAAAAATTATGCGCTATCTCGTTACTGGAGGTGCCGGATTTATAGGCTCGCATCTCGTCGATGCCCTTCTCAACTCGGGCAATGAAGTCATAGTGGTAGATGACCTTTCTACTGGTAGCTTGGAAAATCTCAGTCATGTTAGATCGAAAATCGAGTTCTACAAGGCAGATTGTTCAGAGATCGCAAACTTGGGAATCAAGGATCTAGATGGGATCTTCCACTTAGGTATACCTTCGAGCTCTCCTATGTATAGGGCTAACAGAGAACTAGCCTGGATTGCACTTCGAGGCTTCATAACCATTGCCGAGCTCGCGATGAAAGAATGTTGTAAGCTTGTGCTCGCGAGCACGAGTTCCATTTACAACGGGAATTCAATACCGTGGAGGGAAGACATGGAAATAAAACCAATGGATTTCTACACTGAAGTTAGGTATGCAATGGAAAGGTTAGGAAAACTCTATCACGACCTCTATGGTCTATCCTTTGTTGCCCTTCGTTACTTTAGTGTGTACGGAGAAAGAGAAAAGGCCAAAGGTAAGTACGCAAACCTCGTCTCGCAATTCCTGTGGGCAATGATGAAGGACGAGCCACCTGTAATCTATGGTGATGGCACACAAACTCGTGATTTCATCTATGTAGCTGATGTCGTGAGAGCAACCGAACTAGCCATGAGATCTAAGCTTGATTGCGATGTAATCAATGTGGGATATGGTAAGAACTACTCTTTGAACGAGCTCGTAGACCTGATAAATGAAGTGTTAGGAAAGAAAATAAGGCCTAAATACGTTCCTAATCCTATAAAGAACTACGTTTATCATACGTTAGCGGACACGACTCTTGCAGAGAAAAAGCTCGGCTTCAAAGCTGAGGTAGATCTTAGATCTGGAATAGAGAGGTTAGTCAGATTCTATGGTGTCATGAAATGAAGGTTGCAGTTGGTTCCACTAATCCCGTTAAGATAGAAGCCGTAAAGGAGGCATTTACTTTAGCGTTCGGTAAAGTTGAGGTTATCAGCTTAGAAGTGAGTTCTGGTGTGCCAGATCAGCCGTTTGGGGCAGAAGTGGTCAGAGGTGCTATGAATAGAGCTAGAGAAGCGTTGAGTAAGAGTGATGCTGATTTCGGTGTAGGAATAGAAGGAGGTGTGATTCAGTTCTACGGAAAATACTATAACTTAGGGTTTGTAGCGATAGTTGATAGAAATGGTAATGTTGGCACGGGAACTAGTGGCTGGTTTGAATGTCCAAAAGGAATAGTAGAGAAATTGAAGGAGGGAAAGGAATTGGGTTCTGTTATGGACGAATTGACAGGTGATCATGATACGAAACGTAAGCAAGGAGCTATAGGGATCTTCACTAGAGGGTTAGTCGATAGAAAGACTCTCTATGTCCATGGCATTCTCATGGCTCTCTGTAGATTTCTCTCTCCTGAATTCTTTCGGGTGTAGTTAATGCTTTACTTAATCTCGCTTGGTCTGTTTAGCGTTGAGGACATGTCTCTTCGAGCTTTAGAAGCTGCTAAGAAGTGTGAACATTTGTTTCTTGAGAAGTACACTACTGGTTTAGAATATGATCTCGAATATTTGAGTAAGTTGACCGGAAGGCCTATTAGAGTAGTTACTAGGAGCGATTTGGAGGAGAACCTCCAAAATATCTTAGATTTGGCAAGGAATTCAGATGTTGGTATATTAGTTGGTGGGGATGCACTAACTGCAACCACTCACATAACCATAATTCTTGAGGCTGAGAAGCGCGGAATTCAGACTAAAGTTATACACGGATCATCGATCTACGCGGCTGTTGCAGAAACAGGTTTGCAAATTTACAAGTTTGGTAGGTCTACTACGCTTCCTCAATTCAAAGCCAAATCTCCTTACGAGACCATTGAAACTAACCGTAAGCTAGGCTGGCACACGCTCGTCCTTCTAGACATAGGAATGACTGCTAAACAAGGTTTAGAGATTCTGCTAGGACTGGAGAGGGAGCAAAAACACGGTGTTATAGACGAAAATTCAGAAGTCATAGTGTGCTGCAAACTAGGAAGTGATGCTGCTGTAATAAAGTATGGGAAAATCCGTGACTTGCTAAGATTAAAGGAAATAGATTGCTATCCTGCTGTGATAGTGATACCTGGAAGGCTACATTTCATAGAGCAAGAGGCCTTAGAGCGCTACAGAATTTAAGAAAATACTCGTTGAAGGAATAATCATCGATCGAAATGGATGTAGAAACTAGGTTTAATTTGGTGAAAAGTGTAGCGGAAGAGATCATAACGGAAGCTGAGCTTAGAGAACTCTTAGCTACCAAACAACATCCTATAGCCTATGATGGTTTTGAGCCGAGCGGATTAGCACATTTACCATTTGGCGTATATAGACCCCTCTTACTAAAGAATCTCCTAAAAGCTGGTATCAGATTCAAGTTGCTCCTTGCAGACTGGCATGCATGGATAAATAGAAAGATTGGAGGAGATCTTGAAGCGATAAGGAAAGTAGGAGAGTACTTCGTTGAGGTGTGGCGTGCTGCTGGAGTTGATTTTAGCAAGGTAGAAATAGTTTGGGCTAGTGATCTTGTTGCTAACAGTGATTACTGGAGGCGCGTGATAACTATAGCCAAGCACTGTACCTTAGCTAGAGCTGAGCGTGCGTTGACTATAATGGGAAGGAAAAGGGGCGAACTAAACGAGGTTGCACAATTCATCTATCCCATGATGCAAGTTGCAGACATCTTCGAATTGAATGTAGACATATGTCAGCTAGGTTTGGATCAGCGAAGAGCCAATATGCTAGCGCGAGATATTGCGGAAAAGCTTGGATGGAAGAAGCCTGTATGTGTGCATCATCACATGCTCCTAGGATTAGAAGGGGTCAAATCGCCAGAAGGTTATGATGAAAATGCTGAAATAGACCTAGCTATAGCCTCTAAGATGTCGAAGTCTAAACCACAGACTTGCATTTACGTCCACGATTCAAAGGAGGAGATAGAACACAAGTTATTCACAGCCTTCTGTCCACCTAAAGAGGTCAAGAACAATCCCGTTCTCGATTATGTAAAGGAAATAATCTTCAGAGCCTTCGATGAGTTTTACATAGAACGCGAAGAAAAGTATGGGGGTGATATCATATTCTCTAGTTATCAAGAGCTGGAACAAGCTTATCGGAGTGGCGAGATTCACCCTGCCGATCTAAAACGTGCGGTTGCTTGTCATTTAGATAAACTCATAACCCCTATTAGAAAGCACTTCGAAACCAACCCAAGGGCCAGAGAGCTCTACGAGTTCGTTAGAACTCTACCAACTACAAGATGAAAGAACACTTAAAAACTTTAGATGTGAAATGGTTTAATCATAGTCTGGTGGGTGATAATGCGCCAATCCGAAATCTGATATTCTACCACCTAATAAGTTCATTCTTATTCTTACTGCATAGATCTTTCTTCGTGGGGTGGGATTAGATGATAGATATAGAGTTAGTAAGGAAGAATCCGGATTACGTGAGGCAAAATCTTGCTAGACGGAATGATCCACAAGTTCTGGAATATTTGGACAAGCTCATAAAGTACGATGAACGTTGGAGAAAGCTTCGACATGAGTGCAATAATCTTCGACATCAACGAAATGTATTAACCGAAACTATCGCTAAAGCCAAGAAAAGAGGAGAGGACGTAAGTGAGCTGCTAAAAGAGGCAGAAGCAGTAGCAAAACGGGTCAAAGAACTTGAGAAGGAGATCGAAGAGCTAGAAGCTAAGCGTCGATGGTATTGGATGCGCATTCCCAACTTACTCCACGATTCCGTTCCCTATGGAAAGGATGAGAACGACAACGTCGTGATAAGAGTTTGGGGTAAAGCTCCCCAATTCGATTTTAAGCCCAAGGATCATCTAGAAATAGCCAAAGCCCTTGGAATAATAGATGATGAAAGGGCATCAAAAGTAGCTGGACATGGATTCTTCTATCTAAGAGAAGAGCTTGCTATACTTGACTATGCTATCCAGCGATTTGCAATAGATGAGCTGCGGAAAAAAGGCTACATTCTCTTAGAACCTCCTTTCATGCTACGAAGGAAAGCCTATGAAGGATGCATCAGCTTCGAGGATTTCGAGGATATGATCTACAAGATAGAAGGAGAAGATCTCTATTTGATCGCCACTGCAGAACATCCAATTGCAGCGATGTTCATGGATGAAGTCCTAGACGCCGATCTTTTACCTTTGAAATTCGTAGGTATATCTCCCTGCTTCAGAAAGGAGGTTGGTGCACATGGAAAGTATACTAAAGGTCTCTTCAGGATGCATCAATTCAATAAAGTGGAGCAGTTTATCTTTTGTCTACCAGAGCAGAGTTGGGAACTCCACGAAGAGCTACAGCGAAATAGCGAAGAACTCTACCAAAAGCTAGGCCTCCACTATCGTGTCGTTAACGTATGTACAGGCGATATAGGAGCGATTGCGGCGAAGAAGTATGACATAGAGGTCTGGATGGCCGATGGAAAGTACAGAGAAAGTGGTAGCAATAGTAATTGTACCGATTATCAGGCTAGAAGGCTTAACATTCGCTATCGTTTGGCCCCAGACCAACCACCAGCTGGCTACGTTCATACGCTCAATAATACGGCGCTCGCTACTTCACGTACTATGTTAGCGATTCTAGAACAATATCAGCAAGCAGATGGAAGTGTTCGCATACCTAAGGTGCTCTGGAAGTACACGGGATTCAAAGAAATAAGACCCAGAAATCTAGGATTTTAGCATTTTTATAGCGGTTTTGGTTAAATAAAAATTGAAGGTGAACTTGATGAAGGGTATATCTCTACCTATCAACATAATAGTGGTGATAGCACTTGCAGTGATAGTCCTCCTAGGAATTGCAGCATTCTTCATGGGCGGGTTCACGTCAGGAGTTAATAAGATGACTGATACCCAAGCATGGAACGATGGTTGTGCCACGTGGAGAATGCGAGGGTGTAAAATTTCGGATCTAGAGACGATAAAGATTCAGAACTACGATCCTGACGGAGATGGACAACCAAACACGTTAGCAGATGCTTGTGCAAGAGTTTTCGGCTTTAGTCAAGCAGAGGCTAGAAAAGGGGTTGAGGAAAATAATGCTACTGCAAACCCATGTTGGGTTAAATGTTGCGGTTTTGTTC
>CAZUUD010000022.1:5273-6719 GCA_964623045.1 uncultured archaeon
CCCCTTTATATACCTTTATATAGTTGCTTTATTACCCTAATTCTATGCAAGGAGTTTCTATTTCGATAAACACCTTAGTCATTCTTATCGTTGCTGTATTAGTTCTCTTAGCCATCGCCTCATTCTTCATGGGAGTATTTCTACCCGAAAGTCATACCATCAGCGATATAGATGCTTGGAATCGTGGTTGCGGATTGTGGAAGTTGAGCGGATGCAGCCTTGAAGAACGAGATGGAGAAAGATGCCTTCCTAGCATAACTATCGCCGGTTATGACCCCAATGGAGATGGAAAGTTCGACGATCTAGCAGTTGCCTGTGTACGCGTATTTGGTGCTTCAACTAGTGGTATGTTCATAGATGGAGGTGGAGGGGGCACTATCCAGTTAAGGTGTCGGCCAGAGGTAGTAGAGCTTTGTACTGAGAAATGTTGTGGAACCTCTCCTCAAACCGAATAGAAACTTAATATTTTTCAACTTCTTCTTTTTCTATGGGTAAACGAAGACCAGCCAAGAAGCCCCGCTGGCAAAAACAGATAGCAAGGGAAAGGATAAAGCTTCTCCTTGCTGAAGCCGAGAAAGCTGCGAAGGAAGGAAAAGTTAATTTTGCAAACCGCTATGCTAGATTGGCAAAGCTCATAGGAATGCGTTATAACGTGAGGTTGACGAGAGAACAAAAGCGTAAGATCTGCAAGTACTGTGACGCTTTTCTCTATCCCGGAATTACGTGCAAGGTGAAGTTTGATCCCAAAAGCAAACGAGTAAAAATTCGTTGCTTTGAGTGCGGCAAGCTAATAAGTCTCCCCTATAAGCCCAAGAAATAGTTAAAAGTTATTCTAGATAAGATTAGCGAATGGGACGAATAAGCATAGACGATTTCAAGAAACTCGATTTAAGAGTTGCCGAGATCCTGGAAGTAGAGCGTGTTCCTGGCACCGATAAACTCTATAAGTTGAAAATTGATCTAGGAAATGAGCAAAGAGAGATAGTATCGGGAATAGCAGATTACTACTCTCCCGAAGAACTCAAGGGAAAAAAGATAGTAGTGCTTGCAAACTTAGAACCTAAGGTAATTCGTGGTGTAAAGAGTGATGGTATGTTATTAGCAGCGGAGAAAGAAGGAAAGCTAGCATTGCTTACTGTAGATAGAGAGATAGAAAACGGTACTCCGATACACTAGGTGAGAAAATGAATCTCAAGGAAGCTAGAGAGTTTATGGAAAATTGTCTTACTCAAGAGAATTTGAGAAAACATTGCATAGCAGTTTCTGCTATCATGAGAGGGATAGCAAGAGAACTTGGTAAGGATGAGGACGAGTTCGCACTAGCTGGAATACTTCACGACATAGATTTCGAACAAACTAGAGCTAATCCTAAGAAGCACGGAATCTTGGCAGCAGAGATGTTAAGAGAAAAAGTGAATGAAAGAGTCTTGCATGCCATCATGGCCC
>CAZUUD010000022.1:6729-9338 GCA_964623045.1 uncultured archaeon
GCCCATAATTTCGAGCATACCAACATTCAACCAGAAACTGAGCTAGATTATGCGCTCATTGCGAGTGATGCCCTTTCTGGTCTAGTTGTGGCTGCGGCTCTCGTTATGCCAGACAAGAAATTAGCTAGCGTTTCCATAGATACACTTAGGCGAAAGTTCAAACAGAAGGACTTTGCGAGAAGATGTAATAGGGAGCATATGCTCTATTGTGAGCGATTGGGAATTCCGCTCGAGAGATTCTTCAAAATAGCCCTAACTTCTATGAAGGAGATTGCTGGCGAGCTAGGACTTTAGAGCTCTTGCTACTAGTTCTGCCACACTTATCTCGCTTATAGGTTTTTCCACAGTATCCGTTGCTACTACTCTTCTTATCCCAGCTGAGTAGAGCCTGTTAAGGGCTTGTTTAGCTAGAACTGCATGAACGCAAGCACATTCAATAGATCTAGCCCCAGCTTCTAGTATGAGTTTTGCTGCTTCGGCAACAGTCTTACCGGTTGAAATTATGTCATCCACTATTACTACATCCTCGTCCTTTACTTCGAGTTCTTTTGGCTTGATTATTACAGTTTCGCTATCTAATCTCGTTTTCTCCAGATAATCGAACCTACAACCAGCGTGTGCTGCTGCAATTCTCACCCTTTCTAATGAGCCTAGATCTGGTGATATCATTATAACCGATCTACCTTGATAGAACTTTCCCAAGAGTGGCATCGCATCCACATGGATGAGCTTTTTAAAATAGCTCATGGCTTCCTTGCTGTGAATGTTTACTGTTATGACCTTATCTGCATAGCTTTCTATCAATCGTGCAACTGCCCTTATACTTATCGCCTCCCCTTCGCTGAAGAGCTTATCTTGTCTTGCATATCCCATGTAGGGGATTACAGCTATTATCTTCTCTGCTCTATCGATTAAGGCATCGAAGATCAAGATTAGCTGGACTAAATCGTTATTCGTGTTTATGCTCTGAATTACCACTACTTCTTCTCCCTTTATTCCTTCTACTTTGACGTAGAACTCTCCGTCTGGAAATTCTCTATAAGTCGTTTTCGCTAGCTTAGCTCCAAGCAAAGTAGCGAGTCGTTTTGCAAAGAGAGGTGAGGCTCCTCCAGCAACTATCTTCATCTTTAAATCATTTGGTTGTGAAACTCTTTAAGCATCATCCTAGAATTTAAAAGTTGTGCCCTATTAGCTTTCTAGCGGCGATGGGATATGAGGAACGTCACAGAGGTTGATCCAGAGAAACTCATTACCGAGTTAGCCAACAGACTCAAAGATAAGATAGAGCAGCCCGAATGGAGTAAATACGTGAAAACTGGACCTTCTCGTGAGAGACCACCTGAACAGGACGATTGGTGGTACATAAGAGCAGCGAGCATTCTTAGGAGAATAGCGCTTAATGGTCCTGTCGGTGTTCGAAGGCTTCGTACCTATTATGGCTCAAGGAAGCGACGTGGCCCCAGACCTGCGATTTTCATGAGGGGAGGTGGAAAGATAATTAGAACTATACTTCAGCAACTCGAATCGATAGGACTGATACAGCAAGTCAAAGAAGGAAAGCGGAAGGGTAGAATCTTGACCCCGGCTGGTCAGAAATTCATAAATGACGCCATCAAAGCTATAACTGGAGGTGAGCAGCAGTGAATGGGAATTTCTATCAATATGCTGCGCTACAAAGACAAATTCAGGAGCAGTTAGAGGAGATTAGGAAAGTTCTCCACAGAATAATGGATAAAGGGGCCATTGAAAGGTTAGCAAATGTGAGGTTAGTAAAACCGGAACTCGCAACCCAAGTGGAGCTCTATCTCTTCCAACTTTATAAGGCTGGGAAGTTGAGTCACGTAAGCGAGCAAATGGTGATAGAATTACTTCGAACACTTTCCTCTAAACGTAAAACTAAGATTAAAATCAAGCGAAAGTGATGAAAATGGCCGCAAGAAAAGAAACTGGTAAGAAGTTTAAACTCGTCGCTTCCATGAAGCGAAAGCGCGCTCCTGTATGGGCTAGCATAAAGAAGTTCGGATTAAAGCGAGCAAGGACGAGGAGAATTAGTGTGGAAAGGTTTAGAGGAAGGAGAAAACTATAAGGTGATTAGATGGAAGAAAGTAAGCAATCCGAAGTTAAGGTCTTTTCCATACCCCTAAGAAAGGCCTTTAGGAAGCCTAGAGATAAGCGCGCAAAGTATGCTATAAACTTGATCCGTGAGTTCGTCGCAAGACATTTGAAGATAGATAAGGAGAAGGTGAAGTTGGGTAAGTTCCTGAATGAGCTCATATGGAAGAGTCCAAAGAAACCACCACGAAGAGTTAAAGTGAACGTGACTAAGATAGAAGATTACTATGCTGTCGAGCTATTGGGTAAAAAGTATGAACCCGTGAAAGTCGAAAAGCCGAAGGAGGAAGGTTTGAAAGAAAAACTAGCTCAACGTCTAGGAGCCAAGGCTATCAAGAAACAGGAGGAAGAAAAACTGGTGAGTTAAGTTGAAACTCAAATTGATGGATTTGGAAGGTAGCCCCTACATCGGATTATTTGCCATTGCAACTGACGAATTCTGCATCTTGGGAAGTGGTACTAAGCGCAAGATTAGGGAGATCGGAGAGATATTAGAT
>CAZUUD010000023.1:0-9220 GCA_964623045.1 uncultured archaeon
GCACCAGCTAATGGAATTAGCAGCAGATTTGGAGATTGCAGATAAGGTGGTGTTTACGGGAAGGTTGAGTGATGAGGAAGTTTGGCAACTATATCACATGGCTGACGTTTTCGTACTACCAAGCGTGAGTGATCCATTTGGTTTGGTTGCTTTAGAAGCTGCTGCATGTGGCATTCCAGTAGTGGCGTCCAAAAACGTGGGGGCAGTTGAAGTATTGAGACATTGTTTGATTTCGGAATTCTGGGATGTGAGAGAGTTGGCATCGAAGATTTTAGCTTGTCTGGAATACGATCCTCTAAGAGAAGAGCTTGCAATCAACGGAAAGAAAAGCGTCTTTGCTAGGTCATGGGAAGATCAGGCAAAACTGGTATTGAAGGTCTATGAGGAGGTGATTAAACCATGGTAGATGTATGTTTCTACGTTCATGTACATCAACCTTACAGGATAAGAAAATTTAGCTTCTTTGATATAGGTAGTGAGAAGGACTATTTCGATGTGGAAAGAAACTTATTTTATTTAGATAGGATAGCGAGAAAGTGTTATTTGAAAGCAAATGACATACTTCTAGATCTCATAAACTCAACGGATGGACAATTCAAATTGAGTTTCAGCATCACCGGAGTTCTACTCGAACAACTTGAGGAACACTTTCCTAGGGTCCTGGATAGCTTTCGTGCCTTAGTAGAAACTGGATGTGTTGAACTAGTTGGAGAAACTTATTATCATTCCCTCGCATTCATTTACTCCATACCAGAGTTCATCAGACAGATAAAATTGCAGGAAAGCAAGCTCTACAAAACGTTCAGATATAAACCAACTACTTTCAGAAATACCGAATTAATTTACTCAGATGAGTTGGGTAAGTTAGTAGAAAGACTTGGCTATAAGATCGTGCTCATAGAGGGACATGAAAGAATTTTGGGATGGAGAAGCCCCAACTACGTTTACAAGGCAAAGGGAGCGAATATCTTCCTCCTGCCTCGTCACTACAGATTAAGCGATGATATTGCCTTTCGTTTTTCAAGAATGGATTGGAGTGGATATCCACTCACTCCTGAGAAATTTGCCACATGGATCCACGAAAGTGGTGGAGATGTGGTTAACATATTTCTCGACTACGAAACTTTTGGAGAACATCATTGGGAAGAAAGCGGCATCTTTCGATTCCTCAAGCGTTTTCCACTAGAGGTCTTAGATCGAGGTGATAGATTCGAATTGCCTTCTACGCTTGTGAAGAAGCATAGTCCCAAGGGAGAGATCTCAGTACCACTCTTAGTATCCTGGGCAGATATGGAACGAGATCTTAGTGCATGGTTAGGAAATAGGATGCAAATCGAGGCCATAAAGAATCTCTATGCATTGGAAGAACTCGTATTAAGTAGTGGTGATCCGAAGCTCATAGAGGAATGGAGAAAACTGCAGATAAGCGATCACTTCTACTACATGTGTACGAAGTACTTTAGCGATGGAGATGTACACAAGTACTTCAACCCCTACAACACACCTTACGAGGCTTTTGTCAATTTCATGAACGTAATTCACGATCTGAAAGTCAAGTTGGAGCGCCGGCAAGTTCTCAAACGAAGAAACAAACGAGAAATGGCGGCGAAGTATTTGAGTGACGTCCATCCCTCTAAAGTCTTCTATTGCAAAGATGGTCGTATTATAAAGAACCTGCGCGAGCTCTATGTAGCTCTCTCAGAAATGAACGATGAGACTTATGCCTATCACGTGAATAATGAGAAGAACGATTTCTCTAAGTGGGTAAGAGAGGTCGTAGGAGATGTGACACTTGCGAGACGATTGAAGAATGCTAAGAATAGAAAGCATGCAGCCAGTTTAGTTAAGAGGAGAATCATGTGGCTTCTGAGCTAATCCTCCAGCAGACTTGAATATTGTTTCAGCTTCTTGTAGGTTCTATCGATGGGTTCTGGCATCACCCTTGTCTTTCCTGTTACTTCCATAAAACCAAAATCTCTCTTAAACCTAGGCACTATGTGGACATGTAAATGCTCTATACTTGCGCCGGCAAGTTCTCCTATGTTTATGCCTATGTTGAATCCTTCTGGTCTGAGGGCTCGCTTGAGGAGCTCCATGCTCTTCACTATACGCTTCCACAGATCTTCTAACTCTTCTTCCGTAAGCTCAGTGAGATCCTTAACATGTCTTATTGGCACCACCTCCAAATGGCCCGTATTATAGGGGAAGAGATTCATTATCACCATAGTCTTTTTGCCCCTGTAGAGCACTCGCGAAGGAACGCGTTTATCCCCCTTTGCTATTCTACAGAAGAGACAACCCTTTGGCTTAGATTTCGTTACCCAACTCATTCTCCTGGTATAGAGCCAAGAGTTGAAAAGCATAATCTTTTCTTCTACTGACGATTTAAAATCGAGAAGTTTAGATAATTTAAAATTTTTAAAAAGTTGTAAATTATGGAACTACGTGTAACTTACGAGAATAGGATACCTACTGCTGAGCGAGAAATAGAGATAGTAGAGCGTAAGGGTCTCGGACATCCTGATCAGATTTGTGACTTGATAGCAGAAGCCATTTCGGTGAGATTGGCATCGGAATATGAAAAGCGCTTTGGCACGATTCTCCATTACAATGTGGACAAACTCTTTCTCGCTGCTGGAAGAAGCAAAACGAGATTTGGTGGGGGTGAGATAGAAGCACCTATTACTCTCGTCTTTGGAGATAGAGCTACAAGTATGGTTGGTGAGGAGAAAATAGATATAAATTCCATTGTCATCGACACAGCAAGGGAGTGGATCAGGCGCAACCTAAGGTTTCTAGATCCGGAACAGCACGTAAGGTATCAGGTTGAGATAAAACCCGTTGCTGAAAACCTTGCAGAGATATTTCGTAGAGCCAAAAATGATATCCTTCCTGCTAATGACACTTCAGCGGTCATAGGTTATGCTCCACTAACACCGACTGAGAAATTAGTCTTAGATTTGGAGGGATTTTTGAACTCTAAGAGATTTAAGCGGGAATACCCATTCACAGGCGAAGACGTGAAAGTTATGGGAAGGAGAGTTGGAAAGAAGGTATTTCTAACCATAGCTATGTCTTTCGTCGATAGGTTTGTGGAAAGTGAATCTGACTATTTCAAGAAGAAAGAAACCATCATTAACGTTGTAAATGAATGGTTGAAAGAACGTGGCTATGGTCTCAATTATGAGACCGGTTTAAACATCTTAGATGAAAAGGGGAAGGGTGAAGCTGGTTGCTATCTTACTGTTACGGGAACTAGTGCTGAAGCAGGAGATAGCGGTGAAGTAGGAAGAGGTAATGGAGTTAATGGTATCATAACTCTCTCGAGACCTATGAGTAGGGAAGCAGCTGCTGGAAAGAATCCTATTTCACATACTGGAAAGATCTACAACGTTCTTGCAACTTCCTTGGCTGAAGATATCTACGAACGCATCGAATCCAAAGAAGTATATGTGTGGATGCTGTCTTCTATAGGTAGACTCATCTCAGATCCTCCTCTAGTTCACGTAGAGCTCGTAAGAGATAGTCCTCCATTACCCGAAGAAGTTAGAGAGATAGAAGAGTTGGTTAAGGAGAGATTGGAAAAGATAAATGAGTTTTGCAGAGGGTTAGCTAGAGGAAAGTTCTCTGTTAGTTAATTTCACACTATTTCCTTCCCCTCATCCCAAAGTAAATTGAAAACTGGCTCGAAGAAGTTTTTGGCTGCGTGTTTGGAATTGGCCCAAAACGATATCTCCCTTCCTGGTGCGATTTCTGATTCATCGGTCAATGTTATTAGGAAGTGTTCTCCATCTATACTACATGCCCTTGATGAAGGTTTCGGTCGATTCACTTTCGATATGTCCTTTATCTTCGCGTATTTACTTAGTTCACGTGCTATTTCCTTAACCTTCTCACTTTCTATGGGTGCTAAGATCCTCACATCTATTCCACGTTTATTTAGCCTCTGAAAGATCCTGAGGTACTTTTTGTAGATCTCTACTAAACCTTGCTCAGTAACCAAGATCGAAACGTTCCGTTTTGCTTTTTGGAGTAATGAGCCCATGTGTTCATAGAAGCTTTCTCTTCCTCTCAAAGCACCCGAGAGATCTTCTGGCTTTACCGTCTTTATACCACTCTCGTATAATCGCTCTAACTCTTTGAGTACTTCGCTATTTTTGAGTCTATCTATCCGTTCTACCATTTCTTCTGCTCTCTTAAGTGCCCTCTGCTTGGCCCGTTCGAGGGCTTCCTTCGGTTTCACGGCAACATAACGCATAGGTTTGGCTGGTTGAATTATGACAAATCCCTTATCAGCCAGACTCTCTAGTACATCGTAACATCGAGAACGAGGAACATTGCTCAGTTCTGCTAACTCTCCAGCTGTGGCAGTACCCTTGCTAAGTAGCGCTATCCAAAGCTTACGCTCATAGAGGTTAAGGCCGATCGCCTTGAGAGCGTCCATCACTTGAGGATCGACGCTAACGGCTTCCATTTTGATCACTACCACTTATAAGTGATTCAATTAATGGTTTCAATCAAAGTTTTTAAAAAGATTGAAAGATCTCAAGATTCACGTTAAAGATTTTCTAGGAACTCACCATATGCCACATGTCTACATAGAAACCTACGGATGTGCAAATAATAGGGCTGAATCTGAATTGATGGCGGGATTGTTGGAAAGAGCAGGAATAAGAGTAGTTTCCGTTCCTGAGGAGGCAGACGTCTTAATAGTGAATACTTGTGACGTCAAGTTAACAACGAGAAATAGGGTGTTACATAGACTAAAAACATTAGCAACCCTTTACGGCGAGAAACGCCTAATCATCGGGGGTTGTATGCCAGAGATCGAGTATTCTTATTTGAAGTCTGTATTTCCGAAGGCTAGCTTACTCTCCACAAACCATATTGATGAGGTCGTAGAGGCCGTAAGTAGCGTACTCAAAGGAAAGAGAATAGAGCTAGTAGGATATAGAAAATGCGAGAAAGTTGGCCTACCTCGTGTGGCCTCTAGCGATATCATCAGAATAATCCCCATTTGCTCGGGTTGTAACTCTGCCTGTACTTTCTGTGCAACAAAACTCGCAAAGGGACCTTTATACAGTTTCGATGAGGAGAAGATAATAAAAGAGATTTCGTCTGCTAAGGAAAGTGGTGTGAAGGAGTTCTGGCTTACGGGCCAAGACGTAGCATGCTATGGACTTGATGTAGAGGAAAAATCAAGACTGCCTCAACTGCTGGAAAGGATAACTAAGCATATCAAGGGCAAGTACTTCATAAGAGTTGGAATGATGAATCCAAAGAACGTACTCCCAATAATGGATGAACTACTAGACATTATGGAACACGAGAACATCTTCAAGTTCTTTCATCTTCCTGTTCAAAGTGGGAGCGATAGAGTCTTGGAGAAAATGAAACGTGATTATTCTATAGAGGATTTCATATCGCTAATCAGAACTGTACGGAAGAGATTTCCTCTCTCATCGATTTGGACCGATATCATCGTAGCTTTTCCCACAGAGAGTGAGAGAGATTTCGAGTTGAGTTGTAGATTGGTAAGTGAGTTAGATTTTGACTACGTTAATGTATCGAGATTTTCTCCCCATAAGGTTACTGTGGCCTCTAGATTTCCTCAACTATCAACTCAGATAGCGAAAAGTAGATCTAAATGTCTTTCTCTGCTCGTTAAGAAGGTATGTGAACGTGTCAATAGAAAATGGATAGGCTGGGAAGGTGAAGCTTTAGTAGATGAATACATAACAAGAAAGCAAAACTTCATAGCAAGGAACTTTGCCTATAAGCCAATTGTTATAGAAGATGCAGAGGTTCACTTAGGAGAGTGGGTTCATGTAAAGATCGTAGCAAGTTCTCATTCGGCTCTCTTCGGTAAAGTCATTTAACCTAGCAACGCAAGTAGCATGGTATGAATTCCAGTAAAGATGAAACACGCGTAAATTGCATATGCTACTACTGCCAATAGTGCTCGGGTTTTAGGGTCAGTAGATGTCAACAGAAGTTCACTTAGCACTATCCACACTATTAGAGGTGCTACATAGGGTAGAATTATGAACTGGAGGAATTGAGAAATCATTGGTGTTAGAAAGTAAGAGAGTATTGCCATCAGAAAGAGTCTTCCTATCCCTATCGCTACTTGTAGCAATTTACTAGCTAGATAAATCGCTAGAAAAATCACGAAGAGTTCTATCAAATATACGAAGCTAATGCTCAAATCCATCCTCATTTACCCTTTATTACCAAGGGTATGGCTTCTATTAGGTCTGTGGGCATAAGACCCTCTCCTTTCTCTTTAGCTGCTATCTCCCCTGCTCTCCCATTGATGTATGCAGCAGCGCACGCAGAGATGAACGGCTCTACTCCTCTCGCAAGTAGTGCACCAGATATTCCTGCCAGAGTATCTCCTGTACCTCCTACCGTCATATACGGAGTTCCTGTGGAATTCATAGCAGTATCTTGGCCATTAGAGATGATATCTACGTTTCCCTTCAAGAGAATCGTACAACCTAGTTCGCGAGCGGCATTTTCTACCATCTCTACCTTTCTTTGGGTCTCTAAACCTTCTACCCTTCTTCCGGTAAGTACGTAGAATTCGTAAGAATGTGGTGTAATGATCATATTACTTCTCACAATTTCCTTATGAGCCGCTACCGCATAGATGGCATCTGCATCGATCACACAAGGTAAGTCTACTTTCCTCAGTAGCTCTACCACAGCCTCTTGCACCTCATCGGTCCTTAGCATACCTCCGCCTATTACGAAAGCATGTTTCCTGCTAAGGAAGTCTAAAATAGCAGGAATCTCTTTCTTGGTTATCACGTCACAGTTTAGAGGAAATGTTATGAGCTCGGGAGCAAAACTTGCAGCTAAGTCCATAGCACGTCTCGGCCCTATGAGATAGACGAGATCACACCCAGCTCTATAGGCAGCTAAGGCAGCTAAGGCAGGAGAGCCGTGATAGACGTAGCTTCCTCCTATGATAGCTAACTTACCGAATTCTCCTTTACGAGAGCTTGGTTTTCGTTTCGTGTATACTCGCTTCACTAATGATTTCTCTATCCGTTTGATTTTGCTATTCATCTTCTCTACTATTTCCTTTCTTATCTCTCATTAAAAATCCTGAAGAAGTGAGAGGAGTGCCTGTTGTGGATTTCTTGCTTTTGCCACTTTGTGAGCAACTAACACCCCGTCTATGCCCAATTCTACTGCCTTTTTTACGTCACCACTTTTAGTTATTCCTGCCCCACAGAAAGATAAGATATTGTGATCTTTGCATATAGCTACGAAATCCCTAACTTCTTCGGGAGCAGTTTCTGCTATACTTTTTTCGCTTCCTATGAGTTGTGGAATTTCAAATGCTATTCCCCAAGGTTTAGGCTGAGTAAATTGCTTCGCTTCCTCCAGGCTTGATACACAAACTAGCGTCTTCAGATCTAGCTTCCTGCTTTCCTCTACTATTTTCTTCACTTCATCCGCACTAACTTTTCGCTCACTATGGTTAATCATCACACCCCAAGCACAAGCATCCTTAAGGGATTTTAGACTCACTCTTCCGGTGAAAGCACCATAACAAGAGTCCGCATGTTGGGATAATACCCTTATCGAAGTCTGTGAAGCTACCAGAAAAACGTCACTTGGTTGCACCGCCAGCAGTATTTCAATGCCTTTTTCTATGGAGACTGACTCACATGCAAGGGCAAGTCTTACTGCATTCATCCCTACAGCTTCTTCATAGGCTTTGCAGTTTACTACGATGATTGGTTGCTTCATTCCATCACGATGAACACTAAGTTTTTATCCTTTTCATGATTTTGGTCCTCAACTTCGAGTAATACGACTTTACGTCTACTTTCTTGGTCCCTCTCACAAGCTCCTTTCTCCAACTTTCTAAGAAAAGATTAGACAAGCCAAGGTATTCGGCTGCTGTTACTATTTCAACTTTCTCACAAACTTCGAAAACCTCCTTTAACTTTTCTTTGTAATTAGGATCTCTAACCAAGTGATGATCTAAGATAACTTGTCTCAAGGGTGAAGTCCTAAATGCTTCTATCAAGTTTTTCTTAGCAGCTTCGAACTTATCCTTACTAAACCTCCATCCCAGGAAGAGAGTAGGATAACCGTCTACTACTGCCAAGTTCGGTTTCATTTCGATGAACCATTCCTTTGCTTTAGGGTCAGCCAAACTTTGTGCGTCGCTTCCGAACACGAATCGTTTTTTCTCCTCAACTAGTGCCATTATAACCTTTCCTACCTTACTTCCAACATCTCCATGCCAAACAGCTGGGGAGAATCTCAACTTTACTTTTCCTAGTTCGAACTCCTCTCCATCAGCAAATGCAACTTCCTTGGCTAACGTGCTCACTTTATCGACGAATACTTTTCCCCTTCGTTTTCCACTTGGATTGATATCCTTGTTTATGTGCTTACAAAGAACGATCTTTCGAGAAAAACATCGCTCATACATCTCATCATCTTCGGGATAGGGATGATGATCATAGTGATAGTGAGTCACCACGACTACTTTACTTTTTTCTGCTAGTTCCATTACGAGAGCTTTAGCAAGTTCTAGTGCCTCAAGCTCAGTCTTGCTAGGTGATAATCCAAATCTCTTAGGAGCGAGTGCTACACCCGGATCAAAGAATATCTTCGTTCTTCTTACCTTTACTAGTGTTGCCTCGCTTCTCACTCCCATGGAATCGAATGCAATTGGTACTACTTCCATGTTAGCTCTTTTCGAAAAGATTTATACAACCTATGTGTCTAGATTATAAGTAGGTGATGTTGTGAAGTTGACTATTTCTCTCATAAAAGCCGATGTAGGGTCGCTAGCCGGACATCACGTAGTTCACCCAGAGCAACTCAAACTTGCAAGAGAATTACTTCAGCATGCTAAGGATGAAGGAAAGATATTGGACTACTTCGTCTTCAACTGCGGCGATGACTTGGAGCTACTTACGGTTCACACTAAAGGAGAAAATAATCCAGAAATTCACGAATTGACATGGAACATCTTTCGAGAAGTTACAGAACGTGTAAGCAAACCACTAAGGCTCTACGCTGCTGGTCAGGATTTGCTTGGAGAAACCTTCTCTGGAAACATAAAGGGAATGGGTCCGGGAGTAGCCGAAATGGAGATAGAAGAGCGACCTTCTGAGCCTATAGTAGTGTTTGCAGCAGACAAAACAGAACCGGGTGCCTGGAACTGGCCCCTCTACAAGATATTTGC
>CAZUUD010000024.1:0-5700 GCA_964623045.1 uncultured archaeon
CCGTATCTCTTACAGATACTTCCGATTTTATCTTTCATCTTATCGAAGTAATCGTTTTCCCTGAAAAGTACTTGTTCATAAAGTGGTAGAAGCTTTGGATCGTAATTTAGCAATGCTCGTTTAATACTCGTCCAATTCCCTGCTTTAAGATTTAGTCTATCAACGAGAAGATAGTCGATTTTCAAATCTGCCATTTGCTCTACGTACTTCTTAAGTTCTCTATCGCTTATACCTGGTAAGATAGGTCCCAACATAACGAACGTGGATATTCCTTCTTTCTTTAGTTGCCTAAGAGCTTCCAATCGCTCTACTATGGGAGGTGCGTGAGATTCAAAACAGGCGCGCGCCCTTTCATCAAGAGTAACGATGGTGAACCCAACCTCTACATCACTCAACCTTTTCAAAATGCTTACATCACGAAGTACCAAGGGGGATTTTGTTAGAATCGTTAATGGAAAATCGTGGAAAGCTAAAATTTCTAGCAGCTTTCTAGTTAGGTTGTACTTTCTTTCGAGTGGTTGATACGGATCTGTAACGCTGCTCATTAGCACAGTTCCGCGCTTCTTTTTGACTATTTCTCTCTTCAAAACCGTTGGCGCATTTCGCTTAACATAGACGAAACTCCCCCATTCCTCGCTTTTTCTTCCAATCTTCTTAGCAACATAGCGGGCAAAACAATAAGCACAACCGTGCCCACAACCTATGTAGGGGTTGATCGAGTAATCTACTCCATAAATTCCGCAACGCGATAGAACACTTTTCACTTCTATTTCTTTGACTCCTATCGTCATTCGTTAAAACTTTGGGAGAAACTATTTATTACCCCCTCCTTTAACTAGTTGAATGAAAGAAATTTCTGTTCTCGTAGGTGGTGCTGCTGGTGAAGGTATAAGACAAACAGGTAATGCTATTGCGAGATTTTTCAATAGACTTGGCTATAACGTCTTCGTCTACGAGGATTATCAATCGTTAATTCGTGGCGGTCATAATTTCTCGTTGGTAAGAGCCTCGGAAGCTGAGATCTTAGCTCATAAAGACGAGATCGATATTCTCATAGCTCTGAATCAAGACACGCTAGAAAAACACTCGTGGAGAGTAACTAAGGAAGGTACTATAATCTACGACGCCGGTCTAGTAACGTCGAGCGATGGTCTAGGAATCGATATGAGTGGGATAGTAAAGGGGCTTGGGTTACCACCTATAGTGAGAAATACTGTAGCACTAGGTGCTCTAGCAGGTGTTTTAGGAGTGGGTTTCGAAGTAGTAGAAGACGTGATAAAAACTACTATTCGAAAATTAGTAGAAGCTAACCTAACTGCTGCTAGAGAGGGCTACGGACGTGCTTCCAGTTCGGCAATTCAGCTGAAGTTTGAGCCTATTCCGACCAAACCTAAGCCACTGCTCACAGGAAATGAAGCCATAGCATTGGGTTTGGTTAGGGCTGGACTGAAACTCTACGTAGCTTATCCGATGACACCTGCATCTAGCATTCTTCATTACCTTGCAGCTAATGCAGATAGATTAGGAATAACTGTAGTTCAACCGGAGAACGAAATTGGTGTTATAGGCTTTGCTGAAGGTGCTGCTTATGCCGGCGTGAGAGCTGCAGTTGGCACTTCTGGTGGTGGATTTGCGTTGATGACCGAGCATCTTAGTTTAGCTGGTCAGGCAGAAATACCCATCGTAATAGTACTCTGCTCTAGGCCAGCGCCTGCTACTGGCGTACCTACCTATACTGAGCAGGGAGATCTGTTCTTTGCTATGTTCGCTGGTCATGGCGACTTTCCAAGGATGGTGCTCGCACCTGGCGATGCGAACGAAGCATTCCTCTTGGCCGGAGAGGCATTGAATCTTGCTTGGGAGTTCCAAATCCCAGTGATTTTACTCGCAGATAAGCATCTTAGCGAAAGCACCTTCAACGCGACTTTTGACGAGAAAAGTATAACACCTAGAACTCCCAGACTATGGGAAGGAGATCCTAAAGAATACAAACGATATAAGCTGACTGAAGATGGAATTTCTCCGCTTGCCTTTCCAGGGAGCGGCTGCATAGTTAAGGCTAGCAGCTATGAGCATGACGAGTACGGAATAACCGTAGAAGAAGCTAAGAAGGTTAAGCTCGGTTACGAAAAAAGATTGAAGAAATTCGAAACTCTTGAGAGGTTCATTAACTCTACGAGCTGGGTGAAGGTTTACGGTAATAAAGATGGTAAGGTTGCCCTTATTACTTGGGGTTCTACTAAGGGTGCTGCTAAGGAAGTTGGAGAAAGACTAGGACTTAGAGTTGTACAACCACTCTGTTTACTTCCATTTCCAAGAGAAGAGATGTTAAGAGCTTTGAAGGGGGTTGAACAGGTAATTTGTGTTGAAGTTAACCTGCGGGGGCAACTGGCGAATTGGATGAGCTATAATGGTATTCGCGTCGATGAGAGAATCGTGAAGTATGATGGAAGACCATTTGCCGTCGATGAGTTAGAAAAATTGGTAAAGAGGGTGATCAAACGATGAAATCTGAAAATCTCAACACCTATGCCGAAGTCACTTGGTGTCCAGGTTGTAGTAACTTTCTGATAGATCGTGCTATAAAGGAAGTTCTCGTGGAGCTTAGCGAGGAGCAAAAAATCGATCTAAACAAAGTTGTGGTAGTTTCTGGAATAGGGTGTCATGCTAAGATTAGTGATTACATTAACGTTTGCTCCTTCTACTCGCTGCATGGCAGAGTAGCATCTGTGGCAAGTGGAATAAAGCTAGCAAACCCGGAGCTTACAGTAATAGGATTCGCTGGTGATGGTGATGCATATGCTGAAGGTTTGGATCATCTCGTCTTTGCTGCGAAACGAAACAGCGACATAACTATGGTAATTCATGACAATAGAGTGTTCGCCCTTACTACTGGACAATTCACACCAACTTCGCCTGCTGGTTTCAAGGGGAGATCCACACCCGCTGGGACGCCAGAGGAGCCTTTCAACCCAATTCTACTTATGTTAGCAAGCGGTGCTACCTTCGTCGCTAGATGTTTTGCTGGTGATTTGGAGCACATGAAGTACGTGTTCAAACGAGCTTTACTCCACAAGGGATTTGCGTTCATCGATGTACTCCAGCCATGCGTGAGCTTCTACAATCTCTTTGAATTCTACCAAAAACATGTTTACAAATTAGAGTTGAAGAATCACGATCCTAGCGATTGGTTTAAAGCTTTAGAGGTCGCGAAGGAATGGAACTACGAAGGAGAAGATAGCGTGAGAATTCCAATAGGTATATTCTATGAGACTAGGAAGTCTACCTACGAAGAGAATGTAGTCAGAGGAAAGAAAATCCAAGAAGGTGCTCCCTCAATAGAGGAACTCCTAGAGGAGAAAAAGTAGACTGCACCAAAGAAAACTTTAAGGAGCGGACTTAGTAAGAACTAAAGATGAAGATCGTAATACGAAATCCTGCAACTGGAGAAGAACTAGAAGAATATGAGCTTCTAGATTTTGAGCAAGCCAAGGAAATTGTGAGAAAAGCTCATGAAGCGCAAAGGGAGTGGGCAAAACTATCGATAGAAGAACGCTGTTCGATGTTACGTAAGTTAGCGGAGGAGTTAAGAAATTCTAAGGAAGAGTTAGCTAAACAAGCTGCACTAGAAATGGGAAAGCCAATAAAGCAAGGAAGGGGCGAAGTAGAGAAGTGTGCATTCATAGTCGAGTACTTCTGCGATCACGCCAAGGAATTCTTGAGTCCTGAGCCTGTTAGTGATATAGAGGCAGAAAAATGTTACATCGATTTCGAGCCAATAGGTGTGATTCTAGCGATAATGCCTTGGAACTTTCCTTACTCTCAGGTCATTAGATGTGCCGTGCCTACACTCTTGTTAGGAAATACCGTAGTGCTTAAGCACTCAACCCTTGTTCCTGGATGTGCCGTTAAGCTAACTGAACTCTTCAATGAGGTTCTTCCGGAGCATGTTTTCAACAACGTGCTTTGCAAAGGTAGTGTAGCCTCCCAGCTCATTTCGCTACCTGAAGTTGCTGGGGTTGCTTTCACGGGTTCTGTGGAGACAGGAAGAATAATAGCGAAGCTTGCGGGCGAAAATCTAAAGCGATGTGTTTTAGAGTTAGGTGGTAGCGATCCCTTCGTGGTACTAGAGGATGCTCCGCTTGAGCCTACAGTGGAGGCTTGCGTCAAATCTAGGTTCAAGAATACCGGCGAGGCGTGCAATGCTGCAAAGCGCATAATAGTTCACGAAGCTGTTTACGGGGAATTTCTCTCGAGGTTCATAGAAAAAGTTTCTCAACTCAAGGTTGGTGATCCTCTCGACGAAGCTACTGAGATAGGGCCGATGGCTAGCGAAGAGCAGCTAGCCAAGATCGAAAGACAAGTAGAAGAGTCTGTAAAGCTAGGAGCAAAAGTAGAAGTAGGAGGGAAGCGCATAGGTGAACGCGGATACTTCTATGAACCCACTGTTCTAACCAGCATAACCTTCGAGATGCCAGTTTGGAAAGAAGAAGTCTTCGGTCCTGTAGCTCCTGTGATAAAAGCTAAAGATGAAAATGAGGCTATAAGACTTGCGAATGCAACCAATTTTGGTTTAGGAGGGAGTGTTTGGACAGCTGATTTAGAGCGAGGAGAGAGGATTGCTAATCAAATAGAGGCTGGAATGGTATTCGTAAATAAAGTGGTAAGTTCTGACCCAAGAATACCGTTTGGTGGGGTAAAGAATAGTGGAATTGGTAGAGAGCTCTCTAGGTACGGAATTCTTGAATTTGCAAACGTGAAGCCCATCTTGGTAAAATCACTATAGAAGATTTACTCAGAGTTCGCAACGCTCAAGAGAACGTCAAGTCTTCGAAAGAAAAGCCTTAGTTCCTGCCTCAGATTTTCGTTCATCTCGAGTTGATCAAGATCTCTTTCATGAATCCATTTGTAACTTTTGTGCTCTTTGCTTAGGTTAACATCAGTACTACGAGGTCTGCAAAGAAACGTTATTCCAACCACATAAGTATTTTCGTTTCTGAAAAACGACCAAGTGTTCAGCGGAAATAATACATCGACCTCAATTCCAGCTTCCTCCTTTATCTCCCTTTTCAATGCTTGCTTCAGATCTTCACCAAACTCTATCTTTCCACCAGGAATGTCCCAAAGATTCTTAAACACATCTTCCTCCTTACTTCTCTTCAATACGAGAATTCTATTACTTTCATCCAAAATAATGCCTTTTACTGCCACTTCTATCATTTTATATCAACTCGTCCTTTACGATCTTTAATATAACCAATTTCACTTTTGTCTCTAATAACCTGATCGCTTAACAAAATAAATCTACACAAGAATTCTATCTCATGTTTATTAAACGCAAACGTAAGTTCGTTAAAGTAGTAAAGGCGCGTCTGCCGTGGATATCAAGCTTAATCGACGAAACCACAGCACCTGAGCTAAACCTGGATCTCAGTGAAATAAGGCTCCGAATGAGAAGCACTAGTCTTTGTTTGGCATGTAAGGGTGCTAGAGCCCTATGTGGAAAGGAACGATGCCCGCTCTTATTGAGACTTCGAAGCTATGTTAAAGTTGTAAGCTCTATTCAGGGAAGAAAATTAGAAGGCAGTTCCCCACCTAGCGTTTTTGTCGGAAGGATAGGCTATCCCTATGTTTACGCTGGACCACTTGTTCCTCCTGTCTTAGGAGATACTTCGGTCTACGATAAACCCGAGAGTTGGT
>CAZUUD010000024.1:5710-8219 GCA_964623045.1 uncultured archaeon
AGCTAAGATTCTCGCTTATAAGGGGAAAGTTCCTCGTTAATGCCCAAAGGCCCAAGGACACCACATTCCTTGAGCGAACCCGTGAGCTAGCTATGGCAAAACTAAGCGTGGAGAGTGAGCTTAAGTTCAAGAGTAGGCCTACGAAGAGTATACTTCTCGATGCAAATGTCCAACCCATGGGGCCCAGCGCCTTGCTTCGCGAGTTCAGAGTAGAGGAAACAAAGCTGGATAGCAAGATCTACCGCTATTACGATGCCCCTGACATAAGGGCAAAGGATGCCGTGCTCGAGCTCTACCTACGAGGTGTTACCGTTACCCAACTCCAACGTGCGTTTAGCGTAGGTTGCTTTGGTGTTAAGGTTGAGCGAAAACTCGTACCAACGAGATGGAGCATTACCGCAATAGATTCCATTTTATCCCAATACCTACGAGATGAGGTAATCAAGCACTTCCCTTCGATAAATGATTACCTTGTTTTCGAGTCCATACATGCAGATAGGAAGTTCCTAATCCTTATGCTCCCATCCCATTGGAGCTACGAATTAATAGAAGCTTGGTATCCAAGGACTACTTGGAATTTAGATAGTAACGATATCGCCATATGTAGTGATAGCGAAAGTTATTGGGGAAGGAAGAACTACGCAAGCATAGGAGGCTGCTATTACGCTGCTAGATTGGCTTGTTGTGAATACTTAGTAAGGACCAAGAGACAGGCGAGCTGCATAGTGATAAGCGAAGCCTATCCTGGTTACGTACTTCCTTTAGGAGTTTGGCACGTTCGTGAACTCGTGAGGAATGCGCTACTTAAAGAGCCAATGAAGTTCTCTGATCTCCAGGAAGCTTTGATCTACGCTTCCCAACGCCTAAGAACACCATTAAATGCCCTGCTTGAACAGAGCAGGGTATTGAAGAATTTCGTGGTTCAGCAAAGGCTTACAAAATTTCTGCAAAAGAGTTATTTAACTAGTGGAAGCGATCAAAGCTCTCATGAAACTACGGGCAATCTACGAGCGTCTCTGCCCAAATTGCAAAAACAGCATAACCGATCGTAGGTTGAGTTTGGGTTGTGTTTGCAGCAGATGTCTTAAG
This sequence comes from uncultured archaeon, assembly GCA_964623045.1. Classification (GTDB taxonomy): domain Archaea; phylum Aenigmatarchaeota; class Aenigmatarchaeia; order GW2011-AR5; family JAHLMP01; genus CAZUUD01. The sequence goes on from CAZUUD010000024.1 coordinate 6,800, forward strand.
AAACCCATCGAAGTAAATGGGCTAAGAGAAGTAGAACTCATCTATAATTCACTCAAAGCTACCAGAAAGCTCAGAGCTTATAGGGAGATTCACGACCTTCTAAAAGAAGCTAGCGAGGCCGAAAACTTCTTCAAGGCTTGTTTCGGCTATTCTCCCTGGAGTGCCCAACGCACATGGCTAAAACGATTGCTTGCAAATAGAAGCTTCTCCATTACGGCAAGCACTGGGATGGGAAAAACCACGTTCGGCATCTTTGCAGCTTATTGCCTTGCAACCAAGCATAAACGAAGCTATCTCATCTTTCCTACTACGGTCTTGGTGAAGCAAGCCAAAGAAAGACTCGAAGAGCTAGTAGCTAGAGGTAAGAGGGAAGTGAGAATAGTAGCCTATATTGGAAGCCAAAAGGAGAAAGAAGAAGCAAAGAGAGCTATAGAGAACTTCGAGTTCGATGTACTCCTTACCACTTCCCAATTCTTGGCTAGGAACTTCGATTTACTCAAAGGAAAGACTATCGATTTTGTATTCGTAGATGATGTAGATGCCCTCCTGAAGAGTTCCCGGAACGCTGAAAGAGTTCTTCTACTTCTAGGCTTTACCCAAGCTGATCTAGAACTAGCTAAGCGCTGCTTAGACGCTAGAAGAAAAGGAGATAAGAGTTGGGGAAAGTTGCAGGAGAGACTTGAGCAGAGGAAGAAAATCGTGAAGCATGGGTGCCTAATAGTTGCTAGTGCAACTGGAAGGGCAAGGAGGGGAAGAGCAACCTCACTCTATAGGGAGCTCCTCGATTTCGAGGTTGGTGCTGCTAAGGATGTGCTAAGAAATCTCTATGATTCCTATCTCGAGAGATGCGATGAGGCGACATTAGTGAAGTTAGTAAAGTTATTAGGAAAGGGAGGACTCATCTTCGTTCCCGTAAGGGCTGGTATGGAAATGGCGGAGCATCTAGCAAAAGTGCTACAAAGCCATGGAATAAATGCTGAAGCTGCCCATAGCAAGCGAAAAAACGTGATTGACGAATTCGCGAAGGAGAAGTTAGACGTCTTAGTTGGGGTTGCAAACTACTATGGCATTTTAGTTCGTGGTTTAGATTTGCCCCACTTGGTAAGGTATGCGATCTTCTATGGCGTGCCTAGATTAGAGTTCCAGTTCTCCCTAGAGCAAGTTGGGATAAACGAGCTAATGACATTGCTTAGAATTCTATTGGATTGTTTGGAAGATGAGGATCGCGAAAAGGCAGAGAGGTTCTACTTCCTTCTCAGGCGTGAGTTATTCAAGATGGGGAGTAAGGAGCGAGAGCTGTTCTATGATCACATCTCAAGGGGAATAGCCAAGACCAAAGCTGAGACTCTATTCCTAGAGGCTGCAAATTTCGTAAAGCAGATCCTGAGGAGCGAAAATGCTACTCAGTTACTCCAACGCT
>CAZUUD010000025.1:0-3615 GCA_964623045.1 uncultured archaeon
TATCAATTATGGGAATTCTCGTAGAGTTGACTGCTAACCCTACTTATCATACCGTTACGAACATCTATTTTTCCATTCGTCTTCCAGCAATGATAGCTTCCCTATACTTCTTCATTACGGCTTATGGATTCGTAGCAATTTGGTTCACAAGCTTGTACAAGCTACTTCGAAACTTCCGTTAGACAAGTATATAGAGCTTTACTCGACCTCGTAGATGAGCATATCTACTTTTCTATAATTCGTTTTATCTCGGCGAAACTCTGCTATTAACTTCCAAGCTGAGGGCGGGGAAAATGCGAACTCAGGTGTAATAGAGTAAATGTAATCACCAACTATGTCGCAACCTCTCGCCCCACCTACTATAACGTAACCATCTTTGATTGCACTCACGCTCTTTCCATAGAAATTCACGAAGGTACCCGGATAAGAGAAGTCAAGATAGTAGTTCAGTTGACCAATTGCAAGGTAATCTGTATAAACCGTCTTTGGAGGAAGGCTCCTAAGGAGCTTTGCAGCATCCCTCACGTCCCTAACACTATCATCAAACACGTGGAAGGTCTTCTCTAAAGCAAGGAGAGAAGAGAAGACTAAAATTAAGAGGAGAAAAGTAGCTAGTTCTCTCCTACGAATATTCGTTAGAACCGTTGCAATAGAGATACAGAGTAGGGGCACGAGCAACAATTCTTGTTTTTCCAAATCAGCTTCCTTAAAGATGAAAAAGTAATCCACTCCATGCTCGTTAAATGCTACATATGTTGCACCAAACTCTAGGTAAAGATATACTAGAAGCAAAAGGACGATGAAGGGCCAGAATTTCCTAAGCCTCCTCCACAATATTGTTAATGCAGCTGATAGCACCCCAATAACACCTAAATAACCGTGAAATATCATGGACCTATCGAACGGATGCAAGTCAAGCAATCTCCTCGCATGAGCGAAGAAATCGTAGTGGGCTGGTAAATAGAAGTTGATAGATAGAAAACGCTGTGGTTCCTTGATGCCGTACTCGACTTCATATTTCTCATGATAGACTTTTTCCAATAACTTGAACTTGAACAGCACATCTCCAGTGAATGAAAAGAAGTAAAAGGCCTCGAAACACAAGATAAGGGTAAATCCACTCATAAGTAGGAGAAGCTTTCTCCAGCTCCTTTGGACTATCGAAATTAACATAAGAGGCAGCAGAGTAACCATTCCTAACGGTTTGATTAGGTAGCTGAATCCTATTAGCGTACCTGAGAGGAAAACATACGAGGTCCTTAACTTTTGTTCCTCAGCGGAGAGAAAGAGTAACACACCTAGGAGCGAGAAAAATGTCATTGGAACATCAGGCATTATGCGAGTGGAATAGATCACGTTAAGAGGGTAGACTGCAAGAAGAAGGGAAGCAATCTCTCCTACACTTTTATGACCTATTTCAAGGAAAAACACGTAAATCGCTATGAGCATCCCAAGGGAACAAAGTAGAGGAAAGATCGAAAAGGCAAAGCTCTTTAGGCCAAAAATCATTGCAAAAAAGGCTGTAGGATAGAGCATACCAATTCTAGTGGATGGTATCCATACAGGATTAGCGTACTTCTGATCTATTAGTTCTCTCGAAAAATGGAAATCTCCTCTAAGAATAGAAAGGGCTGCATTCAAGTAAAGTCCATCATCCTGGGAGTGGCAGGCGACCAACCCGGTGAAGGTTAAGAAACGAAGGAGTATAGCGAAAATTAGAATTGCTAGGAATGTTCTGTGCTTTCTTATGAACTTCTCAATCCCTTTTCTTAGAACTGCAGTTTTGCTCTTTCTCTTTCTGAAGCTCATTGAAAATCACCTTCAGAACATTTCCTAAAATGGTCTGATAGGCCTCACATGGGGTCCAACATTGAGGACAGTTGCCAGAGTCTATGTGTCCAAGGATCCTTCTTGCTTTAAGTGAGTCTAGAATCGGTTTGAGTTCGAAGTTAGTTTTTCGTAAGTTTCCTAGGACGAAGTTCAAGTTAGTACAGGGAAAGACGTTGCCGAAGGGATCTAAGAAGAGTGATGTTCTTAAGGCTCTACAGGGAAGTGGCATCTTTCTCATTTGAAGAAAGCTAGGAATGAAGTGAAGATAGAGTCTTTCCAAAAGGGTTATAGGATCTAGACAATTTCTATGCCTTACTAGGAATCCTACATCCCTGAACAATTTTCGATAAAAATCCAGATCTAGCTTCATTCGTCCAACGTTGTCATAGTAGACTTCTGACTCGTGATAGAAGTTCAGGTGAAGCTGTCTATAACTGAACTCCTCTATTTCCCTCTTTATAGAAAGATAGGTTTCCTCGAGCTTGCCAGCATTGATTGGCGTGGCAGTATAGCCTACGTAACACTCTATCCTACTCTCCATGAGTGCCCTAAGCGTTTCTATTGCTCTGTCCCAAATCTGTATTCCGCGCAAATAATCATGGATCTCCTTGGGCCCGTCTATACTCACGGTTACGATGAGCCTCGTAGTATAGCGCCTCATGATTTTTGCGAATTCTACCACCCTCTCCGTGAGAAAGCCATTAGTAGTGGTGTTAACCAATAATGGACGTCTGGCGCATCGAACTATGTCTACTAGATCGTCTCTTAGAAATGGTTCGCCGCCAGTCAGATTTAGCCAAAGGAATCTGTTTTTCTGAAAGAATTCTTCTATTTCCTCTAGTCTTAACTCATTTCGTGACTCACGCCTCCATATGTTACACATTTTACATCGAGAGTTGCACTTATATGTTACTGCGAAGGTCAGTTTGTAAGGATCTATGCTCTTAGCGAGATTTGATCTTAGAACTCGAAGTAGAAATTCCAAGTAATTAAAGACTCCTTGGCCGAGGACCATAAGTTCTATTGGGATCTTTCTAGTTAAATCCTTCAAAACAGGAGTTCTTTCAAGATGGTTCGAAGGATGGAAACCCCGTCTCTAAACGTCTTGAGTTTTCCTTCACCACTGGCCCTAGGTTTTTCGAAACTAGGAATTTCTACGCACTTCAATCCTAGCTTTGCGGCCTTGATCGAGATCTCAGTTTCTATACCAAACCCATTACAAGTGAGTTTAGGAAGCAAAGCCTTGAGAACCCTTCTGTTAAAACTTCTATATCCATAGCAGAGATCGCTATATTTGGTCCCCCAAATAAGGTTCACCAACCAAACGAAGAATTTGTTTCCAAGCTTTCTATACCACGGCATGTCTTCGGTTCCACCACCTTGGATGAATCTAGATCCCATAGCTACATCGTAGCCCGCCTTTATTGCTTCTATGAGCATGCCCAACTCTATTGCTCTATGTGAAAGATCTGCGTCCATCGTTACTACTATACTTCCTCTTGCTGCTTTCATACCTTTTCTCAGAGCCGAACCCTTTCCAAGCTCATCGAAGAGCACCTTACAACCCAATCTTCTAGCAATCTCGACTGTTCTATCAGTAGAATGGCCATCGACAACGATTATCTCGTAGCGAAGATCTCTTCTTGACTCGAAGAACTTCCTTATTTCCTTAATGACCCTTCCCAAATTTTTCTCTTCGTTAAGAGTGGGAATGACTATGCTCACCAATTGCTTTTGTGGCATGATCTCTCTACCCAAGCAAGAATTTTTCTTTTTAAACCTTCT
>CAZUUD010000025.1:3625-7531 GCA_964623045.1 uncultured archaeon
TTGCTATGAAGTTCACAGTAAAACTTAGGGTAAGACACCCATTCGGGTTTCACTACCCCTTCGAAGAAGTTAGCAGTATGAATGATAACCTTCCCTTGGAACTAGAAGCAATAATAGATGGTGAGCCAAGGTCATTAGGAAGATATGTTGCTAGTGAGTTAAAACGAAGCAGAAGATTGATAGAGTTTTGTGTGGAACGAACTGTACGCAAGTTCGAAAGGATTATCGAAGAGGATCTTGCCATCATAGCAAGTGGACCACTTATAGCATACACCACTCCCGGCGGAATTATGAACTATAGAGATAGACTTAGCCACCTACTTGCCCAAAACGTTAGACAAGCTCTTAAGAGATCTCCCTCTACCATTTTTTGAAGCGCTTCTTAATTCTGTCTTCAGGCCTAGAAAGGATATAAGAACCATTTACATCCACAACACTACCATCCTCGAGCCAGAGTCTAAATACACGTCCTTTCTTTTCGATGCGTTTTAGACCTCTAGGCGTCTCTAGGAGAAAGGTATTCCTAGTTTCGTCTACTATCTTTCCTTTTATACCAATCTGAGATTTGTTTCGAGAATCTACGATCTCGCATCTAAGACCTATGAACTCATGTCTAAGTATGTTCTTCTTGCCTCGCATGTTTTCACTTCCCTAACCTTGAACTTCTATTATGTCTTCCTTAAAGCCTTGCTTAACTAAGAGCTCCTTTATCTTTGAAAGATGATCTCCCTGAAGTTCTATCTCATTATTCTTGTAAGTCCCTCCACATGCCAACGAGCGCTTGAGAAACTTGAGCAGTGATTTTACATCTATGCTCTTCTCATCTATACCCTGAATTACTGTGGCTATCTTTCCGTACCTCTTCTTCCTCGTAAATACCTTTATCCGTTGTTCTTCCTTTGCTATCTTCTCGCAGATACAGAGATCCTTTGGCAAGCCACATTTAGGACAAACTAGCTGCATGGTCTACTTCTCACCTCTCTGTGCTAGAATGGTCTTTATTCTTGCTATGGTTCGTCTTATCTCTCTAATCTTACCCGGATTCTTAGGAGCGCCTGCAAAAGCCTCAGCCCTAGCTTTTGCTAGTTCCTGTTGAAGTTCAGGAAGCTTTTCTCGCAACTCTTCTTCTTTCATCACTTTCAGCTCACTTTTGCGGAGTATGGCCATAGCCTAAGTACAATTAGCTTAAGGATAAAACTTTTAAGAAACTACCTCGTAGGCTTTTGACGCTTTCCAGTTCTAAGGAGATAGAGTGGTACCCCATTAACAGCGAAGACCTTGTATCGAACACCGTGCATGCTTCCCACTGCTCCTCCCTGAGAACCTCCTAGTCCTTCTAATAGTACTTCGTCGTGCTCATCTATGAAGTTTATGCTCCCACTCCCCGGAACAAAGGCTGTCACTTCCCTTCCATTCTTCAATAGCTTTACTCTCACTACCTTTATCAGACCCGAGTATGGTTGCTTTTGCTCGATCACACGCTTCTCTAACACTATTCCTCTAGCTTGGGGTGCTCCCTCGAATGGCTGCTTCTCCCTCACTCGTAGCATTCGCATTCTGTATTTCATCTCTTTCCATCGCTCCTTCTTCCTCCTTTGTTTTAGCTTCCTTGCAGCAAACTCACCAGGCATAGAAGAGAGAATAATATCTTAACTTTAAATCACTTTGACCTCTTCTATTTCGAACAACCGCTTTAAGAAGCCCTCTATTATCTTCAAGTTCCTCTTATCCTTTCCTATTACTTTAGGTTTCTCGTACTTTGGTACGCGTAGTCTTACTTTGCGAGAGTCTATCTCTATCTTTTGAGCTTCTGGAACCAAATTCCTTATGAATTGCTCAAGATCTGGAGAGAACTCTATCACGTAAACTCGCTTCTTGAATATTTGCTGTAGTCTTGCTAATCTCTCCCCTCTTGCCCCAGTTGCGAGAATACGCATTCCCTCTTTCACTACGAAGTATATAGCTATCTCATTCTCTAGACAATCTACTACTTGGGCGTGAGTTATCTCTTGGAATGCTGCTATTGCATTTAGTATTTCAGGTGTGAAGCGGACCTTCATTTCTCTTCACTCTTCAGCACTGCTGCACATGCTACGGGAAATGGCTTGCCAAACTTAGTACCAAGTTCGAGTTCATTTCCTTCAAAAGCTACTACTTCTACCTGAGCTTGTTTCGCAGCTTCCATAACGCGATCCCTTATCTCGGATGGAGCATTCGAAGCTAGGAATACCTTCTCTACTCTACCTTGGGAAAGGAACTTCAGTACCCCTCTTGTGCCAACGATCACTTCCATACTAATCTCGCACTACAACCAATGAATTTCAAATTCAGTTTAATCTTGCTTCTACAAAGATTTATAAGCGTTTCCCTTTCAACTCCTCGTAAAGCTCCTTAATCTTCAGCGCATCTTCATCCAATCTAGGAGTTTCGCAGATTATAGTTGGTGCATAACCCAACTCGATTATAACCTCGAGCAAATCTCTTAGCGGCGGTGAATTGTTAGTGAAAAGGTTGAGATGTCGTTTTTCTCCCTTTTCGTTGTATTCTACTTCACTGAAATGGCAATGCAGATTCTTAACTACCTTATTTCCGAGTTCCTTTTCTATGATTTCGAATACCTCTAAGTAATCAGCCCTAGATCTGAATCTTCCATTTTCCCTAGCATGTAGATGTGCAAAGTCAATCGTAGGCTTGAGTCCCATTTCGCTACAAATTTCTAGCACTTCTTCTAGACTTCCGAATTGCGTCGGTTTTCCAGTAGTTTCTGGAGAAAGCAAGAGAGCGTCTTTGTCTGTTTTCTCGAAGACTAGTTCTAGTGTATTTAGACAATTTCTAAGTGCGACTTCTTTTGACTGACCTAAATAATATCCAGGATGAAATACCACACAAGAAGCTTCCATCAGCTTTGCTATTTTAATAGACTGAACCAAATTACGTACGCTGATATCGATCTTCTTCCTTTCCTTCGAACAACAATTTATCCAATAGGGTGCATGGGCGCTTAATTCTACATCATATTTCCTTGCCAATTCCTTTGCTTTGATCGCTTTGGCTTGGTTTAACCTAACACCTCTGACCCATTGAACTTCAAATGCATTAAGTCCCTCCTCTGCTACGAATGTTATTCCTGTTAGAGTATCGCCTTTACATCTAGGAGGAATACCTGCAGGTCCAAATCGTGCTTTCATGTAAATCCAAAGAACCCAATGAAGTTTATATGCTAATCAGTCTAACCTACATTATCCAAAGACCAATCTAGCAAAGATTACCACGAATGTGAAGAAAAGAGCTATTAATACCACATGCTCAGGTCTTAGCTTTATTCCTTTTTCGGCTTCAGCATACCTTATCAATCCTGCTGTACTCAAAGGAAGATAACCTTTTTTCCTTTCTGCCATGAATTATAAAAGAGAAAACGAAAATTTAAAACGAGAAAATTCGCGTTATAGAGCGTCTCCTTTAACGGTCTTCTTTCCATAAGCTTTTGCAGCCTTAACAGCTTGTTGGATGAGTTCCTTGACCCTCTTATCTAGGGCCTCAACTGCATCGTCAGGAAATCGTACCCCCTTTCCAACCCGCTTGGCATACTCCTTGACCTTGCTCTTAACTACGAGAAGGTCCTCCTTCCGCTTTGCCATGAAGACACCTATTTTCTTCTTTTTCCGAGTTTTTATAAAGGTTGGTCTATTTTTTCTTTTGCCAGAAGTTTGACTTATCTAATCTAATACCACTCCAAGGTGGTGAGAATCTCTACTGTTTTGTCAGATTCGAAAGAGAAGTTAGCATCGTTACGCTTGGTGACAAAGTTAACTTTAAAATACGATATATTAATGAGATACTGACTTCGTACGTGCCCCCATCGTCTAACCAGGCAAGGATGCTGGCCTCTCGAGCCAGAGGTGCGGG
>CAZUUD010000026.1:0-7482 GCA_964623045.1 uncultured archaeon
CAATATGGGCACACTTCTACTCCTTCCTTTACCACCCATCTTTCGAATTCTCTCCCACATCTTCTACATTTAAACAACTGCACTTTCTCAAGCTTCTCGGAGCCACAGTAAGGACAGACAGGTACTCGCTTCCAGAACTTCCAATCTACCATAGTTTTAATTTCTAGTAAGTTCCATAAAAAACGGCTAACTTCTGACGAATATACCACTCTTCGTTCGCTCTAATTCGTCCTTCAAGGCCTTTAGCTCCTCGTTCAGCTTCTCGAGAAGCGCATCGATACCTTCGGTCTTTGGAGTAGGTGCAGCTTCTAGTCCAGTAGGCCTAACCAAAAGCGATTCTAACTCTACTAGGATACGTTCGGTTCTGTTCAAGGTAGAAGAAAGTAGCTTCTCGAACTCACTCAGAGTTGAGCTTAGCGCTGAGAAGATCGTAGAACTCTTCCTCAAACTCTTCACGAGTGATCTGAGCTCATCGAGCTTACCGAGCAGTTCGTTGTATTTCTCAACCTTCACGAAGAGAGATGCGGTTCTCTCCACCTGGGGTTGTTGGGCTGGGGGAGGAGTCGGAGCTTGCGTTGGAGGTTGACTAGGAGTCTCGATTTTTCCTTCTTCCTCTTTCTTCCCCTTCCTAAAGAACATTTTGATCAATTTTTCGTTACCAACAAGTCTTAAAAAACGTTCATTTGGCTTTTCCTTCTTCCTGCTTCATTAGAGGACCAAAGACCCAGAGATCTGGAAAGACCTGGGTTCCTCCTAGGTCCTTGAGCTTCGAGGCGAGGAGCTCTGCCCTAAGGTCATCTTCCATTGCAGTTAACACGACTACGTAACCGTACTTCGAATTAGAGACTACATCTATAGCTTCTATACCACGCATGTATCGTTTTAGTTTCAAGCTCAACTCAATTAACTTTGCATGCAATTCATCTAGTAACATACTTCCGATGGAATATAATGAAGGAGACTATGCTTAAAAGCTATTCTCAATGCCAATTTATAGAAGAAGAGAGGAATTCTAACTTCATGGAACGGCTTAGAGCAAAGGAAGCGATAATAAAGGGAGAGACCTTTGAGATATGGCTCAAATCTCCATTAGTTTCAGTAGATACTAGTGGAGGGGAGAAGAAGTACGTATTAGTTCCAGAAGCGGAGCGTATAATTCGAAAACAAACCGAGCCGAAAGAATTAAGTATAGATGAGACATTGAAGCAACTCAATTCCCTTCTCTTAGAACTCATCTTCACGCTCAAGTCGAAGCGTGGCGAGTGAGCCAATCGATATCTCTTCCATACTTCTCAGCCAGGCGAATGTTCACCCTACCTTTCTCCTTCAGAACAACATCTAAAGGTATGAAGTACCAGCCTCTTCGCTTTCGCTTCCATGCTACGAAACAATGGGCACCACCTATTCGCTTCCAACTCCTTAGTTGATCTAGCTCGCACTTGTCCACGACAAAACTCCTATCCTTGAACTTACATTCGAAAGCGAAGAGCCTACCCCTTTTAGCAGCAATCACATCCGGGGCAGGAAGAGAGATCCTACCGCTTCTGGGAGAGCGAATAGCAACGAAACCACGTTTAGCTAGTTCGTGAACGAGCTCTAGCTCAGCTCTATAACCCTTCGCGTAACTTCTCGACATGATTTTTATAACAGAATGGAAAGATTATTTACCATGCGTAAGGCCAAGGTTCGCGATTTCATGCGTAGGAGGGTAAAGTGTATTCTCGAGACCAAGAGCGTAAAGGAGGCAGCGAGGTTAATGAAGCACTATGACATAGGTGGGCTCATAGTCGTTGACAAGCGTGGAAAAGTAAAGGGAATAGTGACAAAGACAGACATAGTTTACAAGTACGTCGCTGGTAATAAACGAAGACTCCGGGATATCATGACGAAGCGTTTGATCAAGATAAGCCCAGAAACAACACTAGAAGAGGCCGCTGAACTCATGGCAAAACATCACATAGAGAAGTTACCTGTGTTCGAGGGAAGGAAATTGGTAGGAATAATCTCGGCAAGCGATATACTAAGGATAGAACCAGGCTTACACACAGTGCTCTTCGAGCTGCTCAAGCTCAAGGGAGCCCCGTTAGAAGAGGAGGAAGTAACTTCCGGACTCTGTGAACGATGCGGCAACTACAGCGAAGACCTCCGCGAGGTTAATGGACTATGGCTCTGTGAGAAGTGTAGAGAAGAGGAGTGAACTTTCTCAAGATTTTTAAGCCATCACACTCTCGTTTTTACATGTCTTCCAGGTGATGAGAATAGCCAAGTTCTACATAACTACTGCAATAGATTACGTGAATGCAGCACCCCATCTAGGACATCTCTACGAGAAGGTATGCGCAGATGCCCTAGCCAGATATCACAGACTGAAAGGGGATGACGTATTCTTTCTTACTGGAACCGATGAGAATGCACAGAAGAATGAGCGGGCAGCGAAGCGAGCAGGAATCCCAACTAAGGAATTCGTCGATAGGAATGCTGCTAAGTTCAAAGAACTCTGTAGAGTTTTTGCCATATCTTACGATGATTTCATAAGAACTACCGAAGAGAGGCACGTGAAGGTAGCCCAACTAATCTTCAAGCGTCTCTATGATAAGGGCTACATCTACAAAAGTTATTACGAGGGTTTGTATTGTCCCGGTTGTGAGGAGTTCAAGACGGAAAAAGACTTAGTAAATGGAAAATGTCCTGAGCATGGGGTAGAACCCGAGCTAATCAAAGAAGAAAATTACTTCTTCAGACTCAGCAAATTCGAAGACAAAATAACCCAACTACTTGAGAGCGAGCGTTTCGTCTATCCAGAGAAGTGGAAAGCAGAGTTGCTCGAGCGATTGAGAGAAGGGTTGAAAGATCTTTCGGTTAGCAGACCTAATCTCACGTGGGGTATACCTACGCCCATAGATCCAAATCATAGGATCTACGTATGGATAGATGCCCTAACCAATTACATCTCGGCTCTCGGGTATCCGGATGGAGAAAGATATAAGCGTTATTGGCCTGCAGACGTTCACCTAATCGGTAAGGGTATTACGTGGTTCCATGCCGTGATATGGCCCGCGATCTTGCTAGCTGCAGACATTCCACTTCCTAAGCTAATACTCGTTCACGGTTACGTTACCGTCGAAGGAAGGAAGATGAGTAAATCTCTAGGTAATGTGGTAGATCCACTCGAGTTAGCAAAGCGATATCAAGTGGATGCGATAAGGTATTATTTACTTCGTGAGATAGCATTTGGAGATGATGGCGATTTCTCTGAAAGTACGCTGAGAGAGCGGATTAACAATGAGCTCGTTGCAAACTTGGGGAATTTCATCTACAGAACTATGAGTTTCCTTTGGAAGGAGTTCAATGGTGAGGTTCCAGAACCAGTCGAGCTAGATGACGTAGATAAACAGTTCAAAGCTGAGTTAGAACAATTACCCAGTTTAGTAGCAGAGGAGATGGATAGTTTTAGGATAGATAGGGCGGTGAAGTTAATCAGAGATTTCAGTAGAAAAGCAAATCAATACTTTCAGCTCAAAGAACCCTGGAGCACTAAGGATAAGAATTGCCTCTACCTTTGTGCGAATGCTGTAGCTTCATTAGCCATACTCATGGAACCCTTCATGCCAAATGCAAGCGAATCGCTGTGGAAGCAACTCAATTTGGGCGGAAGCGTTCATGAGCAGCAATGGGAAAATGCAGGAACACTCATCCTGAAATCGGGTCACGTCATTGGAGAACCCAAACCTTTGTTTAAGAAGGTCTAATTCTAGAAGGAATTATGAGACTAGTAGAAGAGTTGGGTAGTTCGAGATTCTCCTTTCTCACCGATAGACCACTAGAATTTCTAGAGCAGCTCAAAGGAGAGCTAAGTAAGGAGCTCAAACTCGAATCTGATGAAGGCGAAGTGAGTAAGGGAAGTTTGGGCGAACGAATTGAGCGAAAATTTCAATTTCGTGTCGACTTAGATATAGTCTCTACTCTAAGTTTACTTGCTAATTTCAAGTACGAGCGTGGATCGATGGAAGCGCAGCTCATTTTTAAACTAATCGCTGAAGTAGGTCAGGGTCTCTTCGCGGACTTCTATCTTAAAGAACTCTATAAGAAAGCATTGAAGGAAGCTAAACAAACTATGGAGAGTCTGAAGAGGCGAATAGAGCTCATCGCTTCTTCCTTTGGCGTTTTGACCTAGCAAGGCCAATGCCTAGACAAACTCCTATTGTGAATGCTGCAACTGTTCTTATTTCTATCACCTGAGGAGAGACTGCTCTAGGGCTTGGAACTACTTCGACAGCTTCTGGTACACTACGACCGATCGAGAGAACGATGCCCTTAGAAGTTCGTGCATAGTACTTAGCCTCTACGTAATAGATGAAGCGATCCGTTAGGTTCCCGAGATAATTGGCGTACTCGTAATAACTTCTTGCTAAGATTGGCATGGCACCAGCACCTTCTGCTTCACTTATGGTTACTTCTGCAGCAGATTTGGCTTCCTCTATCTTGCTAGCCAATTCTTCTTGGCCCACTCCCAATGACATGAGAGTTGCATCTATCTCACTCTTTATGCTAGTGGCCTTAAATAAAGCAGTAGCGTAATCTTTTTCCCTGAATGCACGCTCAGCTATTCCTAAGTCGCTCTTTATTCGACTGAGATCTATGCCAAGGCTCTCAGCATAAGCAGCTAGAGATTTCACATCTTGAATTAGGGACTGGGCAAGTGGTGCTAATTGGGCGAAACTAAAGTTCAGTTCTGTTCCACTGAAGCTCTGCATAAGCCCTAGCCAGGTCTCACTTCCACTTATCCTTGCAAGGGCATAGCTACCACTTGCTACAGCAGATTCTAGCTGACCATCGTAGTAATACTTCCATGCTTCACGAAGCTTAGTTTCAGCATCGCTAATCCTATCGCTAGCTATTGCAATGACTTCTATATCACCCACATGATCTATCTTGGCTTTGAACTCCTCTATTTCGCTCTCGACCATTTCCAAATTCCTATCGACTTCTTTCAAGAAGTTCTCTACGCTTAATTCGGCATCCTCAGCGGTGTAAAGCCTAAGGAGACCTTCCGCATAATAACAATTTATTAGAGCTACGAAGGTTCTACTGCTAGCTGAATAGTAGAGTTCTGAATCGAATAAGTTCTTCGCCCCATCTAGCTCATTACTAGCCTGTTGAACTAGTGATTCGATGAATTGCTTCTCCCTTGCGGGAAGGAAGGCAGCTGAGAGATTCGATTTAACTTGCTCTAACTCGTCACGCACCTCCTGGATGAACTTCTCGCTGAGGTTACGCATAGCAAGTTTTAGCTCTAGATTCTCTCCGAGCGTTACTCTAGGGGTCTTTATTTCATAGCCAGTGAAGTAAGCTAAGGCCTCGCGTATGTCCTCTACTTCTACTACATCTAATCCCCAATTCTCCTTTGCATAGGATACGAGGTCTATCCTAACAGGATGAGAAGTTATGATCTCTATCCCTAGAGGAAACTTCTCTTTCTCAGTTCTTTCTTCGTAGATAACACGTTGTCCCTTAGGTATGAGGAAGAGCTTTGCACCACCTGCAGCAGCGGCCTGGGCTTTCTCTAGCAATCCACCCACAGGACCTATGCTACCATCTAGGTTTATGGTTCCCGTCATTATCACGCTCTGATTAACGCTTAGGTTAAGCAGCGCTGCTAACAAACTAGTTGCCATAGCAGCTCCTGCAGAAGGACCGCCGACTATTGGGGAGTCACTTCTGATTATGAAGTAAACGTCCACATCTTCCAGTGTTACGCCAAGTGTTTCCTTCACAGCCTCTTTGGCTATCCTTGCACTTGATTGGGTATCTATTTCGGTCAGAGGAAACGTGTCTATAAATACGTGTCCGCTTCCTGGTCTTACTAAGGTTTCGAGCCTAGCCAACACACCCCTATACCCAGTTTCGGTTCGCTCCACTGCTGGAACGTAAATGGCAACGCTATTATTCTTCACTATCTCTACTGCAGTCGCGAGATTGGCTAGCAAAAGACAGAAGAGGAATACGAAGAACAACGACTTAGACATAACTTTGCTTTGACTCGTAAATTTTAAGCACTATCTGAAAAATGCGAAGGCTATGGCACCAGCTACTAGAGGACCAATTACACCACCGGTAGCTTCGGGTGGTAGACCTACGAATGCCCCGAATGCTCCTACTACCAATCCTACGAATACGCCTATGACTATGCTCAATAATATCTTGGCTTTCAGCGTCATCATACTATCTCTCCTCTTTCTCGCTGAAGATTATTATGGTTGAGAATCCCACTAAAGCGCCTATGATGGCACCGGAGAGTGCAGGATGCATTTTCAGTATAGAAAAGTAATATCCACTTATGGTTCCTATCACGACACCATAGATCAATGCAAGTAAGCATTTAAGAAAGCTCAGTGCTATTCTCAGCGTTTGCATGAGAATTAATTTCCAGATTAGTTTAAAAACTGCTAAGGTACGATCCTAGTGACTTCGTAATAAGTAATATCACCCTCTCCATCTACGATCGCCCAGAGCATCCTGGCCCTTATGTTATGTGCAAGCCTCACAGCCCGTGCGAGCTCATAGAAGCTGCAAGTGTAGTCTTCTGGAACGCAGAACACTATCCACTTCGTATGTTCTTTTGGAGATTTGGGACCACGCTTGGGAGCCACACCTCGTTCATAGACGCGAAAGTCGCATCCGTACTTCAGCCCCGTCTTTACCACGTAACCACGTTCTCTTAGGTCCTCGTATACTTTATACCGTTCGACAAACCTCTCATCTAACTTACATGCTAACCTATAAGCTTGAATAAACCTTAGCTTCTTTCCACGATGGGTTAGGCTTATCTTTCTCTTCTTCAGTAGGTAAAGTGCCTCTACCAGCGCTAGTTCTAATCCAGCCTCTGTAGCCTTGCCAAAATGACCAGGTAGCTGGGAAATTCCCGGGCAGAGTACTCTATTACCGACGATCTCGCAAGTCACGGATTTTTGCTTTACCATAATCTCGATTGATGAGATAGAAGATAAAAAATGGGGCGGGTGGGATTTGAACCCACGGCAACCCGGTCTTCAGCTTCACCTGGCACTAGCCAACGGGCGCTCTCCCGGGCTGAGCTACCGCCCCAACATCATTACATCCATCTCTTTCTAAAATGTTTTGGCAAGATCATTTTCTTAACTTTCGTATCTTCTCTATTTCAAACTCAACTATTACACGTTTCCATTTTTGGTTCAGTTCTTCGACGAACTTCCTAGCATGCTCTAGATGTTCAGCACAGAGATAGAGCGTAGCTACCTCTTTGTTTAAATGGAGGGAGCGAAGATAGATGCGCAAGGCAAAGCTAGGTTGGGTTTTGCATCGTTTGAAATTACATCGCTTACCTAAAGGAGCTATGTCGAAATTCTTGATTATTGCGCTAGTGATCTTGCCAACTATCGAGGGCCTTTTCATGTTTTTTCCCTATATAAAATTGAAAAGTTATTAGCTCAAAACTCTCTATGC
>CAZUUD010000027.1:0-1912 GCA_964623045.1 uncultured archaeon
CAGGTCTCTGAAGTCATTTAAAACGATGTTTCCATAGGCATGCCAATTTCCACAATCTATATCTTGGCAGAAAAATGGAGAAATTATAAGCCTAATGACAATCCCTAGGAAAATAACCAAGCCTAGATATTTTCTCTCCCTGCTTTTAGACAACCTGATACCTGCAAATGCTAGAGATCTGAGACTTCTAACTCGCTTGTGACGTCTTCTCATCTTTTATTTTCTTCTACCTCCAAGATAAAGATTCATGTTAGTTCTTGGAATCTGGGACGGACATGATGCTGGAGCTGCGATAGTTGAAGATGGAAAAATACTTGTGGCAGTTAATGAGGAGAGGTTGAGTAGGAGAAAATTAGATATAGGATTTCCAGTAAGATCCGTAAAAACTTGCTTAGATTATTTACAACTCAAACCAGGTGATATAGACCTAGTAGCATGCGTAGGAACGCAACTATCTCGTGTCTTAGCGAGACAGCTTTCCTTTCTTGATGAAAGTTTCTATCTCTTCAGAAGGAGAAAAGTTCCTAAGCCGAGTTTTGAAAGAGAACGTAGGTTGTTGAAGTATTGGTTAGCAAGATATAGATCGCGTTGGTTAAGGAATTTTACTAAGTATCAACTCCGCCGAAAACTAAGACATCTTGGGTTTAGAGATGTGAAGTTGAGAATAGTGGAGCATCATTTGGCCCATGCTGCGGCAGCTATCTTTACTAGCGGTTTTCCACGAGCGCTTTGCATAACGTTAGATGGAGTTGGGGATGGCTTGAGTGGAACCATAACTATTTACGAAAATGGTGAAATGGAAAGAATAGTAGAGATTCCCGAACGAGATTCCATTGGCTTGTTCTTCGAACAAGTGACCACATTGTTAGGGTTTAGAGAGCTTGAAGACGAGGGTAAGGTCATGGCACTTGCTGATTTCGCATACCCCCAACCCAAAGATAAGAATCCCTTTCTCGATTTCTTCTGTGTTAATGGTCTTAGTATTAGAGCAAAGCACAGTACCATCAGAAGATTCTTAGAGCTAGAAAAACTCATTTGGAAACTACCAAGAGAAATTGCAGCCTATTTTGCCCAACAAACTCTCGAAGAATATGTGGTGAAGTTCTTTGCTAATGCCATAAACCAACTAGGGATTCGAGATGTTTGTTGGAGTGGGGGTGTGGCAGCAAACATAAAACTCAATCAAAAAATACGCTTAGACTCTGGACTCAGACGGTGGTTCGTCTTCCCTCATATGGGAGATGGTGGTCTTGCACTAGGAGCAGCACTTTATTTGGCCTACGAAGAACTAGGAATTCGCCCTAGAAAGCTCGAAAATGTCTATTTTGGAATAGATTTCAACGAGAATTCTATAGAAGCTGAACTAAAACGTTGGCGAGATTCGGTATCCTGGGAACGTGTTTCTGATCCAGCAAAATATGCTGCTGATCTGCTTGATGAGGGTAACTACGTCTTTTGGTTCCAAGGAAGAATGGAGTATGGCCCAAGGGCATTAGGGAATAGAAGCATTCTAGCTCCACCTAATTCCCTAGAAGTTAAGGAAAAACTCAACTTAGCAGTGAAGCGTAGGCAGTGGTTTCAACCCTTCTGTCCAACAATTCTAGAGGAAGATGCAACTAAATTGATAGAAGATTACATAGCTAATCCACCAGATAGATTCATGACGATGGGTTATATGGCTAGAAGAGAATACCACTCCAATCTAGCTGCCGTAATCCACATAGATGGCTCGTTGCGTCCACAGATACTAGGAAAAGAGAATGAACTCTATAGGAAGTTAATACACGAATACAAGAAACGGTTTGGCTTAGGCGTGGTGCTAAACACGAGCTTCAACATTCACGGGGAGCCCATAGTTGCTAGTCCAAAAGACGCTATTGAGACTATGTTGAAAACAGATACCGAACATATG
>CAZUUD010000027.1:1922-6138 GCA_964623045.1 uncultured archaeon
CTCTTAAGGGGAGAAGGGAATGAGAAGAGAAGTACTTCTAAATTTCATTTTATTCTTCTCAGGATTTCTAATACTCTACTTGATTTCTGGTCAATTTGCCACTCCTGAGATGGTAGATCATTTTGCCATAAAGGGCGAACCACTAGCTTTAATTTTCGTGTGGCTAGCCTTTTTGATTTCCGCTTACCTCAATAGGAAGACGTTTCGAGACTTGTTGAAATTGAACAGATGGGATCTACTAATTTTGATGGGAATATTTTGTTTAGCTCTTTCCATTCGACAATTAGCTCCCCATACTCACAGATTGTTCTTCGACGAAGATATCTACCTTGATATGGCTAAGCAAATCTCTAGTAATCTATCCTCTTGTTTGTGTAATTTCGGGAACGGAAGCATTTGTTTTAGATGTGAACCTATGAAGTGGCCGGCTGGTCATCCCATGCTCTTCAGCCCACTATTCTTGGGGAGGGTAGGAATCGACGAACGTGTAGCTTTTCTCTATGCATCCTTTCTTAACTCTTTGGTCCCACTTCTCGTATTTCCGAGTGTTTATATTCTTACGAAAAACAAGCGAATAGCTTTTCTCGCTGCACTTCTCCTAGCTCTTCATCCCCTGCTTATCTTGTGGGGCGTGACGATAGCAGCAGAACCCACGTTCCTACTTTTCTCTACATTAGCTTTACTTACATGGACTATTCACGAGAATCGCCAGAGTAAAGAATCTTTACTTCTCTTTCTAACTTCGCTTTCGCTTTTGGCCTATTCTAAGGTAGAAGCACTGGCGCTAGTCCCTGTGTTCTTGGCATTTTCCTTCTTCAAGCCAATTTCCCCATCGAAATGGACTGTATTGACTTATCTTTTTTTCTTTATCTCCCTATTTCCACTTTTTGTCCATATTAACTATGGTTTGCGCTACGAACCATGGGGAGCTAGTGGGGAAAAGCTGTCTTTGAATTATCTGCTACCAAATCTCAACGAGAATGTGAAATTCTTTCTTGGCTATGAGAATTTTCACCATGGAATATGGCAAGGGAAACAACTCTATCATCCCTGGCTACTAACAATGTTGGCATTAGTAGGAGGTGGGGCGTTATGGAAGAAAGAAAGATATCTCTTAGGAATTCTGGTTTCTATATATATCGTTGAATTGCTTCTCTATTCCTCCTTCTACGCAGGAAGCGTTACTTATGGAGTAGATGTGAGATACATGATTCCTACTCTGCTGCCACTTACAATACTGGCTGCAATAGGCATAGAAAGTATAGGAAAATCGTTTAAGAATAAACAGGTCTCAAGTCTCCTAACTTTAGTCATTCTCGCTTTCTGTTTCCTTCCCTTCCTTCCTCTCATCATGACCTCTGCTAGTGAGATAGAAGAAGCTAGTGATGCTCGCTTCTATCACGACTTTGCTATTGAGTTTGCGAGCCGGTTCAATGAGAGCTGCTACTTTATTTCTCACGTCTCAAGCATATACACAGTTTTGGGTAAACCAGCCATGCAGATATGGTACGTCTATAGACCAGAACTTGAAGAGGTACTCGAGCACAGTTGTGTTGTTTTTGACGAAGGTGAATGGTGTGCAATCAGAGTGAGAGAGTCAGGCAGTTGTTTAGAATTTCCAAAGCGTTATAAACTTGAACTTCTAGCAAGAGTGAAGAATGTTAAGCATAATAAGGTCTACTCTTTCTACAGGCTAAGAACCTAAACTAGCCTAGGGCCTTTAAAGAATCCCCGCTCTTTGAGTTTAGTATTAGCTAAGGCTTCTGCTTGTGTCAGACTCTGTCTCACCTCATCCTCCCTAAAGACGTTTTCTACTTCGATGGGTCGAAACGCGGGATCACATTTTGGATCTATTTCATCTATTAGCTCAAACGCTCTCAACACCTCTTCTAACTCTTTTTGAAACTTCTTCTTTTCACTTTCAGTGAGCTCTATTCTTGCTAGTTTAGCTATGCGTTCTACGTCAAATCTCTCTTCCATAATTAACTAATGCCTTATTTTTGGTTAAAAATTATGACAGGTCCCGCTTTCGGTAAGCTCCTTCTAAAGAATGCTAGAATCTTCATCAATACTCGTGAAATTGAAGGAGAAGTCTACATCCATATGAAAGGATACGCACTTGCTAGAGTTACACATCT
Organism: uncultured archaeon; assembly: GCA_964623045.1. Lineage (GTDB taxonomy): Archaea > Aenigmatarchaeota > Aenigmatarchaeia > GW2011-AR5 > JAHLMP01 > CAZUUD01. The sequence continues at coordinate 4,061 of CAZUUD010000027.1, forward strand.
CGATATCGAAGCCCCAGAACTAAACGATATCTATCCTAGAAGTGGCGGAAGCTTCCTGTCTATCTACGGAATTGTAGATGGGATAAAGATAAAGATTCGCGAAGATCTTTATGTTAAAGTTCTACATCGTTTGCTTAATCACATTTTAAAACCAGGGGAGAAGACACGCACCTGGGTTGGAGGTAAGGAAGGAGGTATCTACATAGGGTTCAAAAAGAAACACATAGAGAAATTAGAATCGTTAGTACGAAAACTAGGATGGTCTATATAGAAAAATGGTACTATTAACCTTTCACAACTCCTACTGGTACTAATCTAGCAACTATCTTCGCTATTCCTGCCTCTTGACAAACACGGACCACTTCGTCTACATCCTTATAGACTTGTGGTGCCTCCTCTGCAACGACACGCCAAGATGCTGCCCGTACGAGGATTTGTCTTTTTTGAAGCTCTCTTGCGACACGTTCTCCTCGGAATTGTCTCAGTGCTCGCGATCTCGACATAACTCTACCTGCTCCGTGACAAACGCTGCTGAAAGTTTGTTCTTCGGCCATTTTAGTTCCTATAAGCACGTAGCTGGCAGTTCCCATACTTCCAGGTATGAGTACAGGCTGACCTATATCTCGATAGTCCTGCGGAATGTCCTTACTTCCAGGGCCGAATGCACGAGTAGCTCCTTTTCTGTGAACGTACACTTTTTTAGACTCGCCATCTATCTTGTGTTCCTCAACCTTAGCTATGTTATGTGCAACATCATAGACCACCTCTAAACCTATTTCGTCTTCTTTCATTCCTAGAACTCTTGTTATACTCTCCCTTGTCCAATGAGTTATAAGTTGTCTATTACACCAAGCAAAGTTAGCAGCAGCGCACATAGCTGCGAAGTAATCTTCACATTCCTTAGTTTTAGCAGGAGCATAGACTAGCTCTCTATCCGGAAGTCTTTTTAGCTCATTCCTAAACGCGTGTTCGAGAATCCTGAGATAATCCGTACATACCTGGTGGCCAAGGCCACGTGAACCAGTATGGATCATGACACAAACTTGACCCTCCCTTTCAATTCCGAACTTAGATGCAATATCTGGTAAGTATATCTTATCGACAATTTGAATTTCGAGAAAATGATTGCCCGCTCCCAGTGTTCCTAGCTGAGGTGCCCCTCTTCCCTTAGCCTTACTAGAAACCTTGCTGGCGTCTGCTTGTTTCATGCATCCTTTTTCTTCTAAATGCTCTAGGTCTGCTGTCTTACCATATCCATGCTCTACCGCCCATCTAGCCCCGCACTCTAGCACTTCATCTAGCTCGCTCTTGCTTAGGCGAAGTTTTCCGCTCCTTCCGACACCACTAGGCACGTTCCTAAAGATGGTCTCGAGTAGTTCACGAAGCTTAGGTCGAATTTCTTGCTCGGTTAAGTTCGTTCGTAGTAAGCGGACGCCACAGTTTATATCGAAACCTATTCCACCTGGTGATAGACCTCCCTGCTCGTAATCAAGGGCTGCAACCCCTCCGATAGGAAACCCGTAACCCGTATGCATATCTGGCATCGCTAGCGAGTGTTTGTAAATTCCTGGCAAAAATGCAACGTTTGCTACTTGCTCTACTGCAGAATCCTCGACTTCACGGAGCAATCGCTCGCTTAGGAATAAAAGCCCTGAAACTCGCATTCCTGGCTTTGCTGTTTTTGGCAACTCGTAAATACACTTGCCAACTTTTCTCAACTTTTCCTTCATACCCATAGTTGATAACTTTGGCTTCGTATTTTAATTTCTTGTAGATCGAAGAACTGTAGCTGCATTAATAGGTAAGTAAAGTCGTGGAATGTTCAAATAAGTGATCATGCTGTAATAGCTTAGACTGAAGAGGTAAGCTCCACTAAAATTAATCCTATTCTTCTAACCTGGCTCGCTATGCTCTTCTAAATTAGTCTTCTCGTGATGACAACTGCTTTATAGATACTGAGTCTGATTGCAACGTTCGAAAATCGCATAACCAAGGTTATTTCATCACTTCCAGCCCCAGGAGGAACTCGTTGAGCTTAAATACGGGCACTACGTAGACGTTACTAAGAGTATAAAGAC
>CAZUUD010000027.1:6148-7175 GCA_964623045.1 uncultured archaeon
CTTTTCTTTCCAACATCGCCTCTAGGAGCTTGCATTTCTCTAGATGCTCTTCTGCTGCCACTCTCAATCTACTAGGCGAACATGATCTCCCTCTCCAACGCTTGCACTCTATCGCTAGGCAGTTTTTGCCTTTCTCTGCAAGGATATCTATCTCCCTTCTTCCTTTAGAGAATCTAAAATGAAGTCTAGTCTTATAGCTATGTTGCTCTAAGACGTGGGCAACCAACTCTTCGAAGGTTTGCCACTTAGAGTCACGGAGGACCTCTTCCAGATCTTTCCCCTTTCTCAGCGAATCCAGGACTTGCTCCAGCACCATGGTAAAATAAATGGAAAAAGTTATAGATGGTTCATGGAAGACCTCTCGCCGCTTTTGGCACTAGTCTTCCTATTCACCTTCCTCGTCGGTAAGCTGCTTCAAAGATTAAGGATACCTTGGATTTTCGCTGCCCTGATCTTGGGTTTTCTCTTCTCTATGTTTAGAATTGGCCACTTATTCACATCACCCGAATTCGCGTTCCTCTCGCAACTTGGGATGTACTTCTTAGTATTTATGATAGGATTTGAAGTCAACGTTAGAGAGATGCTGAAGCTAAGTAAGCAAATCCTAAGCTCGACCTTTTCGATCGTGCTCTCAGAGGCATTTTTTGGAACGCTCTTGATCCACTTCTTATTTGGCTATAGCTACGTGATAAGCTTTGCAGTTGCATTATCATTTGCTACGGTAGGTGAAGCCATACTAATTCCAATAATTGACGAGTTCAGACTCATGCAAACCAAGCTCGGAAACTTCTTGATAGGCGTGGGTACACTCGACGATTTGATAGAGGTATTTAGTTTGCTCTTCGTAACTTTGCTCATAGGCTCCGGGACATTTACAGCTCGTAATCTTGCCTTAGTTTGCGCATCACTGCTCTCTTTGTTTGCTCTTAGCGTACTCTTAACCAAGCTCAAACGAGAGGGAAGAAAGTTCGCAGTACTTCACGTTGAGGAGCTATTCGTCCTGAGCTGCTTTGTTCTGTTCCTCTTC
>CAZUUD010000028.1:0-2154 GCA_964623045.1 uncultured archaeon
AATTCTGGTGAGCTCAATCAAACTGATGATGGAAACTATGCTTGTATAGTGAATAAGGATGGAGCAAATGCCATGGAGGTGTTCTTCTCTAACTTATCGCTTCCCTCTAACGCATTGATAGGCACGGTAGAATTTGCAGTGAGATACAATTCCACGAACTTCGAAACGAGCAGTGGTAGTGGGGACTGGAAGGATGATTTTTTCGTCTTAGATCAGTATCTAAACGACTGGGGAGGGAATACAAGTACGGAGTGGATATGGTGGTACTCCGATGATGCCAGCAAGATAGTCGATGAACCAAACGAGGCCAATTCATTGAGAGTTACTCTTTACTACAAACCTACTGGTGCACCGAGTACAGCGTGCATAGACTTCATCAATGCCAGTATTAAATGGAGTTTGTACCCCTTCTACCCCAGAAGACTAGGTCTGGCCCAGAAACTCTACGAAGCCAAGATCATAGTGAACAACACCCTTCCATACTACAAGACAGCTGCTGACGAGCCCGCGAACCTCTCAGATGAAGTGGTCACTGTAGATTTCGACGAGTTGGGCTATGTAGTAGATTTGAACTCAACTGAAGTGATCGATAGCTCGGGCAATTCCATTCCTTGCTCAGTAGACTACACTAATAATGCAGTGAACTTTTCCGTTTCGATACTAGCTGGAGAGGTTAAAGAGTTCGTAGTTCGATTCATGACTGACTCGAATTTCTCTCAACCCAAATGCAACGCCATTATTACCGGTGAAGATAATTTGACAGAGATCAAAGGACCAGTGAGCTACAGAAAAGTGGTAGGTTATAGGAAATTGATGACGCTGAGTGATATGGATTACGAGGTCTTAAAATCTGCTATAGGGCTCGAGGAAATGGACTTTAACATCTCATTATTCAACGAGAGTAAAGGTATATACTTCTCCTTTGGAAGGAGTTTACCAAGAATAGAAAACATATATGCATTAGGAGCACCTGTAGTGTTTCAGGACGCGACTAACGAACTTCACAACGGTACGCTTCGTCTTTATCTTTGGAAGGAACTATCGTGAACTACTCGTGGTCACAATTCCTCCACCGATTTTTAATCGGTAGTCTTCTTGCGACAAATTTTTATAAAATCTAAGCGAGGAGGAAAAACCATGTCAAGTGAACTAGGTATTAAGGCTAAGAAGAGTGACTTCTCGAATTGGTTCAGCGAAGTATGTGCAAAAGCGGATCTAGTCGATCTAAGATATAACGTTCAAGGATTCGTCGTTCACAAGCCTTGGGCGATGAGAATAATCAAACAGATCTATACGCTCTTCGAAACAGAACTCGAGCGGCGGGGGCACGAGCCAGTTCTATTTCCGTTAGTGATTCCAGAAGAGAATCTAGAAAAAGAGAAGGAACATGTAGCTGGATTCAAACCTGAGGTCTTTTGGATAACAAGGGCAGGAAATGAAGAACTTCATCGAAAGCTAGCATTGAGACCAACGAGCGAAACAGCTTTCTATCAAATGTATTCGCTCTGGATAAGGAGTTACAGAGATCTGCCGCTTAAACTCTATCAAAGCGTGGCCGTTTACAGATACGAATCACACACTAGACCATTCCTTAGAGGCAGGGAGTTCCTATGGATAGAGGCCCATGATGCCTTTGCCACTCATGAGGAGGCCCTACGTCAGATAAGAGAGGATATGGAAATATGTGAGGAAGTTATATGGAAGAGACTCGGAATACCATTTCGTTTCCTCAAGCGACCGGAATGGGATAAGTTTGCTGGGGCAGATGCTACCTACGCTGCAGATACTATCATGCCGGATGGAAAGGTCAATCAAATCTCCTCAACCCACGATCTCGGGCAGAGATTTGCGAAGGCCTTTAACATAACCTTCGTGGATGAGAATGGCCAAGAGAAGTACGTCTGGCAGACTTGTTTTGGGCCTGGAATATGGAGAATAGTTGCGGCACTCATAGCAATTCATGGTGATGATAAGGGCCTCATCCTGCCTTTTGAAATAGCACCCATTCAAGTGATAATAATCCCCATCTTCTATTCGGAGGAGGAGCAAAAAGAGGTTGTAGCCTTTTGCAGAGAGGTGGAGCAACTGTTGAAGGACAACGCCATAAGGTGCAAGGTAGATCTAAGGGATGAGACACCAGGATTTAAGTTCAAT
>CAZUUD010000028.1:2164-6955 GCA_964623045.1 uncultured archaeon
ATAAGGAAACTTGGCGATGAGATTCTAGCCAATCTTAAACAACGAGCTAAAGAGAATTTTGAGCAGAGAATAGTGAAAGCTAAGCAAAGAGAAGAAGTGATGGATGCACTAAGTGAAGGAAAAGTTGTATATATGCCGTTCTGTGGAAGGGAAGAATGTGCGAAGGAGCTCCAAGAAGCAACGAATGGTGGGAAGATAAGGGGAACCGAATTAGAGCGACAAAAAGCTACTGGAGAGTGTGCTTGGTGTGGAAAAGATGCAAAGGAATGGGTATATGTAGCAAAGGCATACTAAAAAGAAAGAAAATCAAAGGGAAATTATCCTAAGACCATTTCGTTTGAGATGCGGTGCTACTGAAGTTCCTCCAACTAGCTTAATCCGTCTAGAGAGTGCTAGATCCACGATAGCTTGAGTTACTTCACCATCGATGGCAATGGCCTTGGTATTAGGAAATTCTGAAAGAGTCACTACCAATTCACTAAGTGGAACCTTAGCTATCACTTTCATATTTTCATCGAAAAGCAGAGCTGCCCTACTTCCTATTAGTTCCTTGAGTTTATCCCTCATCACCTTCTCTACGTCATCTCGTTTGTCACTGACGTAACTCACTACACTTTCCTGTAGACCACTTTCGAGTTCCTTCTTTACCTGATCTGCAGGTACGCGTTCTCGCAAAGCCTTGAATATTTCCTTTTTACTAAGCTCTTCGACCTCTTTTCCTTCAGGAGCCCTTGCAACGTAATCTATATCTGCGACGCTTAGCAACTTCTTGAGTACGAGCTCACCGCCTCTATCTCCATCTACGAACGCGGTTGTTATCTTCTCCTGAGAAAGATCAACTATAGGTTTAGGTATATTTGCACCTTCTATCGCTATACAATTCTTTATGCCATGTTTTAGCAGATTTATGACATCTGCTCTTCCTTCAACTACTATTATTTCGTCACTAGTCTCGACGTCAGGCCCACAACTCAAACCACGATAGCTCGTTATCTCATAAGCTCTTACAGCTTCTTTGATTATCTCGCTAAGACCCCTAGTTTCTTCGCTTGTGATCTCCACAAGCTCCTTTAAGATTTCCTTTGCTCGTTCTACAACGTATCTTCGTTTTTGCGCACGAACGTCTTCTACCTTAGTGACAGTTATCTTTGCATCACAGGGTCCTATCTTTTCAATGGTTTCTAGGGCTGCCGCTATGAGTGCCGTTTCCGACATGTCGAGAGAACTTGGAACGAGTATCGTACCTTCGCATCTCCCATTTCTCTTCCTAACTATTACCTCTATTCTTCCTATTCTACCTGTCTTCTGGAGCTCGCGTAAATCGAGGTCTTCTCCAAGCAACCCTTCAGTTTGACCGAAAATGGCACCTATTACGTCTGGTCTTTCCACTATTCCATTCGTTTCGAATCTCGCATGGATCAAATACTTCGCAAAACTTTGAGATAACTTAGCCATCTTCCCACCTTCCTTAGCATCGACGGACAAATTAGCTAAGGGACGAATGAGAGTAGCAGAGTTGGCATCTACGTCCATCGATGCCACTGATTTTCTTGCTGGTTAGGAATGTTTTAAATCTTCTTTCTTTCCATGGCATTTCATGTACCTGAATAAAGTACTTAGAACTCCAGAGATCTTCATTCGAGATTCTACTGGGAGATTCACTAGAGAGATGGCTAGAAAATACGTGCTCAACCCGTTCAGGAAAATCGTCCAATACTTGAGAGATAAGGTTGGGAATTTGGACTTTCCCGATCGAATAGAAATAGAGGTTAGAAAACTTCCTACTTATTACGTCTTCATCTTAGAAAGAGTAGGAAACAGGATCAAATTCTATCTCAAACCAATTGCGAAGATATTTGGAGTGACCAGTAGAAATCGAATAGTAGTAGATCCTGTAATCTTCCCGGAGATCAGTGATAGGGAGAGATACTTGCTGAAAACCATACCCCCAGCCGAAAGAGTTGTTGGAGAAGAGCTCATCCATAGGATTCAGTATCATAACGGGATAGTGGATAGATTGAAAGGAATAGGAAGAAAGGCGAAAGCCTATCTCGAGGGGGCTGCGGCCTACATAAGCGATAAACTCTTCGGAAAGACGGACATCTACAGTACGGAAAAACGAGAGTACGAAAGACTAGCAAGTCGTTATGGAGAGCGAAGGGCATTCCTAGGAGAATGCTTCTAAGTGGGGCCGCCCGGATTTGAACCGGGGTTCCCGGCTCCCAAAGCCGGAGTCCTAACCAAGCTAGACTACGGCCCCGATTGAGTCGACTAGATAACCTAAATTTTTAATCTTTCTACTAAAAGCTAGTTACCATGAATTTGCTTATAGAAAAGGAAACCTACTTAGCAGCTGGCGTACACATAGGAACTACTGTCAAAAATGAAGCGATGAAACGATTCATATACAAAATCCTTCCAAACGGACTTGCCGTTTTCGATCTGGAACGAGTAGACTTTAGGATAAGGGTAGCTGCAAAACTCCTAAGCAAATACGAGAGCATACTAGTAGTTAGCAGAAAGTACAGAAGACCAATAGAATCATTCGCGAAGGCTACCGGTGCAATTCCGGTAATAGGAAGATTCTTGCCTGGAATGCTCACCAATCCTAGTTACGAGGCATTTATAGAACCCGATATAGTTCTAGCTTCTGATCCATTCATAGATAAACAAGCATTGATAGAGGCATCTAAAGCCCATATACCAGTAGTGGCACTTTGCAACACCTTTAACTCTCCTAGTTACGTAGATTTAATAATCCCTTGTAATAATAGAGGGAGGAAATCTGTTGCTGTCGTGTTCTATCTACTTGCAAGGGAAATCCTCAAGGAAAGGAAGGAGGAAGAGAAGGTTAAGAATTTGACGTTAGCAGATTTCATAGAAAAAAGCGATTAGAGGAACGTCTTTGGGAGACTTACTCTCAACTTCAATTCCTCTGCAATGCTAACGATGAAGTTACGTTTCATCACGTCTATTCCACCTATACTGAACTTGGCCAAAGGAGAAAGAAGTGCGAGCTTGGCTATACCAAGATCTTCTGTTTCCTGGGAGCGATGGGAAACTACAGTATAGCATCCCTTTCTTTTAGCTGTTTCTATGAGATCAATACATGGCGAGACCAATCCGACTTGATTTGGTTTCACAATCACAGCATTGATTGATCCCACTCTCTCCAACTCTATGAACCTCTCTTTATCAGAAGCCACGAGATCATCACCACATATCACTCGATTGGAAAAGAGCGACCTTAGCTCTATGAAGGAGTCTACATCATTCTCTTCAAATGGATCTTCTATGTATCTTAAGTCGAACTCCTCTATCCATTCTGAAAGAAGCTTAAGGTATGATCTTCTTCCTAACAACTTCCCAGCAATTCTGTACTTCCCATCTCTGTAGAAATGTGTAGCGGCGATATCCACACCAAGAGCTAAATCATATTCTTCACATAGCTTAGAGGCGAATTTGAGCGCTTCGTAATCTGCCAATTTGTGGACCCATGCAAATTCTAAGTTTAGCCCTAACAATACCCCAAGTTTTTCTAGCTCCTCTTTTGCCCTATGCCAAGCTAGACTAGAGAGTTCTATACATTTTTTGACGCTCCTACTCTTAGGTACTATCAATATTTCTTGAATTCTCTGTCTCGAGACCGAAGGAGAATGCTTACCCCCACCTAATAGATTTCCTAGGATCGACGGAACATACTTCACTTTTTTAATTGAGAAAGTTGCGTTGAAGAATGCGAGCGAAAGAGCGGTAGTAGCAGAAGCTCCTAGAATTGGTAAAAGCTCTTTGAGTCTTTCGTCAAAGGTTCTAAGGGTGAAATTCCCGAGTAGAATATGCTTTACTTTTTCAAATCTTCTCAATGCTTTAGAAGGGGGGATGTCAATTGCTTCCTTTGAGCTCTTACTAGTTCCTACAGGGGCTATTCCTACAAACCTACGGTTCAGAATAGCTTTCAGGGTGGGGATAGAAAAAGAATTCCAAGCGAGACGTAACTCTATTGAGTCGACCCTCATACACTAGCTTTTTTTCTCAATTTTAAATGGAGGCTTGAGCTCTACTTTGAAAGGTATAACACCTAACGAGAACTCTATCTCGGCTATTTTCTCTGATTTCGTGACATCAGTCTTTATGAATGGCTGTGCACCAAGAGCAAGTTGGAACGCTCTTGCTGAGATCACTCTACTAATTTCGAATCTTGTGAGCTTTCTCTCCATGATCTAACAATTTTTAAGCGAGTCTTAAATCCTTTATTTAGGTTCCATGAAGGTATTGGTCTTAATTCCGGCCTATAACGAAGCGAGAACTATAAGCGAAATAGTAAGAAGGGCAAAACGTCATGCAGATCTAGTTCTCGTAGTGGATGATGGTAGTAGTGATGAGACGGGAAGATTAGCGAAGCAAGCCGGAGCCATCGTCGTTAGGAATGAACGGAACATGGGCTTGGGTCTGGCGCTGAGAAGGGGATTTCAAGAAGCGCTAAAATACGATTGGGATGTGATAGTCACCTTGGACGCCGATGGCCAGCACGACCCAAAGGAGATACCAAAGTTAGTAAAGAAAATCAAAAAAGGGGCAGACGTGGTGATAGGAGAGAGGGACCTAAGTTCATACCCATTTGTTAAGCGCTTCGGGAATCTCTTCTTGAATATACTCACTAATTTCCTAGCAGGGACCAATATAAGCGATACCGAGAGTGGGTTTAGAGCTTTCAGACGTAATGTTATAAAGCTCATACTTCCAGAAATGATGGCAAAGCGATACGAGGTGGCAAGCGAAATGGTACTTCTC
>CAZUUD010000029.1:0-821 GCA_964623045.1 uncultured archaeon
CCTACGAAGATATCGACGATAATGCCAGCAAGTCCTTCTAGCTTCTCCTTGTTGCTCAAGTTATAGAGTTTGGCTCGCTGCAAGCAAGAGCCTATGCTTCTCGACGACGGCAAGCAAGAAAGCAGGGGCTTCAGCGGGAGCAATGCAAAGTAATCGTGCGTGATTCCGGTACTACCCAAGAGCAGGAAGGAATTGAGCCCTACAAAGCGGCTGGCTAAAGGATAGGCGCTCAAAGGATGATCGAGTAACAGTATGTTACTCCTTTCCATGATTTCGCAGGCTGGTATCGATAAGTTTGCCCAATAAATATGAGTCTCATTGCCTAGACCAAAGTAGAGACCAACGTCATAGTTATCGAGACCTGCGAGTAGGGAAGAGGGGGTTAGCTCGGGAAGCGGTGAAGGCGTGGAGCTGCTACCAGAAGAGAACCAGTTGGCTTCCACCAACGCTTTGTAGCCAAGCGAAAGTAGCAGGAGCGGATGAGGCGGATGCTCGAGCAAGGTGATCAGGTTATCGAGGAGTAATGGACCGTAACTCAAGTTCATGCTAGTTGCTCTTCGCTCTACGAAGCGATTCACTTCGAAGCCAGCCAGTCGAAAGTAGATCTCGGAGAGCAAGCCACTCATCATCGATCCTTGAGGGGCGAGAAATTCTTCTCCCTCGGCGGTACGGTAGGCTGTATAGATCCCAATTTCTTTCGTTCCCTTCCAGGCGCGGGCATTCGCTAGTTGGAGCGAAACCATTTCTGGCGAGCAGCAAAATCTTCCCACCGCGAGGTCCGCGAAGCCGTCTTCGTTGATATCTGCGTAGAGATCGTCGGT
>CAZUUD010000029.1:831-2260 GCA_964623045.1 uncultured archaeon
GTCTTGGTTTCTTTTAGCAAGTCGATAAGTTTGCCGATTTTCTGGCGTGCTTCAAAGATTCGATTGACCTCATTCACCACTTCGATAGAACTACCAACATAAGTGCTTGGATTTCTTTCATCCTTCGGGATGTGAAATACCACCGGAATAGAATTTCGCTGAGGAGCTAGCGCAGCGTAGTTTTTAGCTGAATTTACCAGAGTAATCTCCTTGATCGTCACGTAAAGTTCGCGAAGCCTGTTTATTAGATAATCTAGAAGTTCATCCTCGGTGACGAGTTTAGTAGCATTAGGAAACTCGCAATCGAAGGTACAGATTAGGGGGAGTTGGTCGAAAGGAAGGTGCTCAGCTTCTGAGGAGTTTAGTATACTGTATCCCAAGTGTCTTGCGAGGAAGGCAGCGTAAATGGCCATGCTCCTATTCTTCCCGTTGACGACGACAAATCCTTTTCTGGGAAAGAGCTCGTAGAGTTCGCTTCTACTGATTACGAAATCACTTCCTGGATAATCTACGTTCACAGCTATGACTGAGCTCGGAGAATAAGTATCGATGAAGCGCTCTAATTGTCTTGCGGCGAATTGATTAGAGGAAGTGTAAACTAAAATGGGGTAAGGAAGAACGGATGCGGCTAGCATGTCATAAAAATTAGGTCCTACTACTAACAAAGGTCTCTCTCCTATTTCTGGAAAGGTCGTAGTCGTCGGTGGAAGAGTAGTCGTAGTGGTAGTTATTATGGTTGAGGTCGTTGTAGTTGGAGGAAGCGAACTCGTGGTAGTGGAAGTGGTAGAGGTGGATAATGGAATTCTGAGCTCGAAAACCAACTTTGGCCAAAGGTGTTTATTAGGATGCTCCTTAGAGGCTATTTTGTTCCATAATTGTTCGTTTTCATCTAACCAATGTTTACTTTCTTCGTTCCTGAGGTAGATAGTCAAATAACTCAAATTTTTGTTCTCTTGCAAAATGCTCTTAAAGTATCGTGTTAGGTTGAATTGAATCTCAAATGGAGAAGCGGGACAATTGTGTCTTAAGTTGCAGGTAGAAAATGGTGCATCGGGACAACAAGGTAAAGTGTGTTCCTCTGTTACTATCTCCCAGCCTGAGGGGACTAAATTATACCACGTAAAGTTTTCTTCATTCCAATCATTTTGCGTTTCACCAACACTAGCATATACATGATCCACACGAGTGAAGCCACCAGTCTGAGCGTCAAGCCAGTAAACGAAAAGATAAACGGTCTCCACATCATCAGACGAAAGCTGAGAAAGAAAAGAAATATCAAACTTAATGTAACTTCTATAAAGATTTCCATAATTGAAAAGAAGTTCAGGAGAATTTCCATAGGACTGATTAGGGTTAGATGCGCTGATGTAAGTGTCTGACGAAGGATAAATTGTTAAAGTGTAAGAGTAGGCTAGATTACAGATAAAGA
>CAZUUD010000029.1:2270-6799 GCA_964623045.1 uncultured archaeon
TAGTACTACTGCATTATCGATATCCTCACAACTTGATATGATATTGCAGCTCGTGTTTTGGAGACTTCCTACACCTCCTTTAGCTACGGTGATTGTTGGGAAGCTACACGATCCACCAGTTGTGTTCGTTAGTATTCCACTTACTTGAAGATCAGTAAATCCTGTATTCTTCACCACAATTGTGGCAGTGCTACCACTAACGTAGACATGCTCTATGTTAATTCCTGCCACATTACAGCCTATAGCTTCTTCCGTAGTTCCGGAGATGTTTGCCGTAGTACCTCTGACGAAAGTGGAGAACCAACCCATCACTATCATCGAAACAGCTACTGTAAATGCTATCAACAGAACGCTCGCGACCAACGGAGATATACCCTTCATTTTCCATCCACCTAAATTTTAATTTTTCTTCCCTTTAAAATCACTTGTGATAGATTCTGTAAAGCAACATTATGATCACTACTCCTTCTGCAACTAGGAAGATCAATAGCAAATTGGTCAGTAGTTTGTCAAGGAGCTCCATTGGCACTAGGAAGCCGAATCCCGCTATGACGAAGCTCAGCACTGTGAGGAGGAACAACATTACTAGAACGATACTCTCTACATAGGTTCTTCCTTCCTCAGGCCTTATCCCAGCCTTTCTTCTTGGCATCTCACCACCTTAGCATGCAACTTGATCTTGATTTCCCGGTGCTGTGACTTTAATCGTCGTACAACCGCTGATATCTGCTGAACAGGTTATTATCCCACCAGGTGTGACAGAGCCTTTATCCCACGAACAGGTTAATGCAGAACCATCCTTGTACACGCTTAGCTCACTACTCTGAATGGTGTAGGATCCTATGTTCCTAATGGTTATCTTTCCACCACTTACGTCAACGTTATCTATTGCTATGAGCTTTCCAGCTGCCTGTTGCTGAGCAATGACTCCTGCTTGGGTCGCATTGAGAGCAGTGCCCCCTATTCGCTGGAACCAGATGAAGGCAAACCCTGCCATGCTGATCGTTATCATCAATAGCAACACTATTGCAATGATAGGTGTTATACCCTTCATCTCATTCTCACCTAACCCACTACAATGTAGTGGGTTTTAATGGCGCTTAGCGCCTATGAAAATTAATCACCTAACCCCTTATTTAAATATTAGATTTTTGGCGATGAACATGTTGGAAGAAATAAGCTTCTTTCTATTCCTTCTAACGATAGGAATACTCGTCTATCTCGATAGAAAGAATTTGGAGGTCCAAGGCCCTATATTGATAAGAAGAACTAAAAAAGGGAAGCGAAGACTAGAACGTTGGGCAAGAAAAAGGAAAAAACTGATACGTATTCTTGGCTTGATCGCAGGAATAGTATCAATACCTCTGATGCTATTGAGTTTCGGTCTACTGTTAAAGAATGTGCTAGATATATTTCTCAAACAAATCAAATTAGGGGCAGCACTCGTACTACCAGCCCCAGTAGCAGAAGTCAAACTCATTCCAGGAATGTTATTACTGCCTTGGTATTTTTGGGTGATAGCAGCACTAACAGTTTTTCTCTCTCACGAACTTGCCCACGCTCTAGTAGCGTTGGCAGAGAGGATTCCGGTGAGATCAATTGGTCTTTTCCTCTTGCTCTTTATTCCAGGTGCTTTCGTGGAGCCAGATGAGCAACGACTCAAACGAGCGAAGAAGTTCACCAAACTTAAAGTGTATGGGGTTGGAAGTCTTGCCAACTTGATCGTAGCAGCTCTAGCTCTACTCCTACTCCAACTAACTCTATTTGCCTTCTTCGAACCCATAGGCATAAGTTATGCTGGTATAGTAAATGGTTCTCCTGCTATGCAAGTCAACCTAAGTGGAATTATTCTCAGTATTAATGGAACGAAGACACTCAAACTCGAAGATTTAAACTCTATCTTGCTTAACCACAAGCCAGGAGATGTGATAGAAGTAGAAACCACAAAGAGAAACTTCACTCTGAGATTGGGTAAACATCCAGCTAACTCATCAAGAGCCTTTTTAGGAATAAGCTGTCCCTGTAAAACCGCGTACAAAGTGAGGCACAATTTAATTTCATATGAAGATGTTATAGAAGTTTTCTACTCTTTGCTCCTATGGATTATGTTGATAAACTTCAACATAGCCTTAGTGAACATGCTCCCACTCAAACCACTTGATGGAGGAAAAGTACTCGAAACTATCTTAGGGGAAAAGCATTGGTCGAAACCTATTGCCAATGGGGTTAGTCTACTAACCTTCTTCCTTCTCTTACTCGCCTTCTTCGGACCCTTCATCTTCTGATCTCGCAACTACTAAGTAGAGCTCTTCCCAAGGAAGTTTCATGCAGTTCACGACCTTAGCTTTTAGTCCGAATTTCGCAGCCAGTTCCTCTATATTCTTCCGTTTTAAGGATAGGCTTGAATAAACGAAAGCTATACTTCCCTTTGGCCTAAGTTTCTCGCTACCCTCACGAAGCAATCGCTCTATGAATTCCTTCCCACCACACCACATAGCTCTGACCTCTTTCGGTAGTAGACGGTCCTCAGGAGATTGAGGTAGATAGGGTGGGTTCGATACTATCAAATCATAGCTCCCCTTTGCATTGCTAAGCAGGTCGCTTAGATACGTCCTTACTCTTACTCTGTTTCGCTTGGCATTTTGTCTAGTAGCTTCGACAGCAAGTTCACTCACATCTATGGCCTCTACTTTCTTCCTAGAGAGCTTAGCGAGAAGAATTGCTATTAAACCACATCCACAACCCACATCTATAGCCCGTTGGAATTTAGGCCTATTCTTTATCAACCAATCGCAGAGGAACAAGGAATCCTCACTCGGGTAGTAAACACCCTTTGGTACTTCCAACTTCAAACCATAGTAACTGAATAACATCAGAACATCCTCTGCGGAAATGGTTTAGTGAATATATAGTACTTCTCCCTTCCTTCCATCTCTTCTAAGATTCGACGCTTGATGAGTTTCGCTATATCCTTTATTCCGGTTCGCTTGTTTATGTCTTCGAAACTAGAGAAGGGTCTAGCATTTATTATGGCATTAGCTAACTTCTTTCCTACACCAGGTAAGAGTTCTAATTGATGGAGCCTTGGCGTGATCAAACCAGCTTGGTTAATTCGTTCGACTAATCTACTTTCATTCTCTTTAATTAGTTTATCAAGCACGGCCTCAAGCGTTTCTCTTGCTAGGGAGGTTAGATCATTTAACTTCAATCTTCTTCTCACACGATCTATCTTATCTCGCTCCCCACTACCTATGTAAACACGCTCCTCTGGCTTTAGCTCCACATCGGGCTTAGGTATGAGCTCAAGTAAAGTAAAGTTAGTAACACCTATCGCTTGGGCTATGGGAATAGCATATCTAGAGGCGGCATATCCATGCGGCAAGTAGTCGAGTATTATTGCGTATTCCTCACGCATTTCAGATCACCATGAAAGAAGACTTAGTTAGAAAGAATTAAAACGGCCTATTTAATATACTTCTCTAGGATTGTAGCTATTTGTTCTAGTTCTGCCCGTTTCAGATTTTCCTTCTCAAGTACTACACCCACTTCCTCTTTTAGGTAAACTAGGCTATTGATTAGTTCGACTATTCTTTCCTCTTTCAATAGCCCTAAATTGCGAAGTTCTTCTTTGAGCTTCTCTACTTTACTCTTAGGAAGTTTTGGAATCTTGTCCAAGAAATCTAAACATAACTTCTGAACTGGGTTAAGTTCGCCTTCCTTCTTTCTTGAGGTAAGAACCTCTCTTGCTTCTGTATAAGTTAGAGGTTGTTCTTCGAGAATTTCCATACTAATTTCGCTAGGCCAGAATTTTAAATTGCTATCGCTTTACCTCTATGCGCTTTAAATGCTCGGGCGTCACTATGAGAGTCTTTTTCTTTCCGAAGTCCTCTAACTCTAAAATATAAGCAGCTCCACGTCTTCCTACAACCTTAGCTACTTTTCCATGAAACCTAGGATGGGGAAAGTTATGAGAACTCGGACAGATATCTATGGCTACGTAATCTCCAATCTCAAATTTCTGTAGAAATCTATTTGGAGTTACCACTTCCTTTTGCTGCAGCTTATGTCTAGTCCTTGCCCTAGGCCCTTTGGACTTCTTTCCCACTTCATTCACCCTTAAGCTGGGGTAGTAGTTCTTGGAGTTTTTTCCTAGTGTTTTCTATACTTTCCTTGAGTTTCTTTTCGGTTCGCTCTAACGATTTCAGTTTCACGTTTATCTCTTCGAGTAGATCATTAAGTTCTTCTTTCAGTTTCTCAGGAGCAGTTTTTAAGATCACAGGACCTATTAACTTATAGGTCTCCTTCGTAGTTTCCTTTTCTATTTCCTTCAGAGCTAACTCCACTTCAGATTTCTGTAAGAGGAGTGATTGCCTTTGAACGAGAACGGCTTCTAATTGTTGACTTTGTACCTGCAACCTCGTGAGAGTTTCCTCAGCTTCCTTACTAAGCTCGGGCATCGGGATCACCTAGCTATTACTACCTTTTCCTTTTTGGGTCTTGGTTTTAACGCTATTCTATAACCGCAGTAA
>CAZUUD010000030.1:0-6561 GCA_964623045.1 uncultured archaeon
CAAGGATGCTGGCCTCTCGAGCCAGAGGTGCGGGTTCAAATCCCGCTGGGGGCATGGCTTAGATCATTAACCCTCTTCTCCTCAAGTTCTCCTTCACGAATGGATATAACTCTAAGTATTCGAGTTCCAGATCCTCAACGCCTAGACCCATTTCCATTAACTTCTTGCGAATTTGTTCTAGCCCTCTTTCCTTGAAGATCTCATACATCACAGCAGGCCAAGTATTTACTCCTAGATCTCTCAGATTCTTAAGGGCGAGCAATGGAAATTTGAAAAACTCTCCCCTTGCTCCAGTAACTAATTCGAAACTTTTCTCATCCCATCCCTTCAATGAAATCCTGACAAAGAGGTTCTCTCTGAACCCAGCCAGTCTTCTGCATAATTCTGGGTAATGCCCTAACACAAGACCATTAGTTTCTAGAATGAACTCTAGGTCTGGCGCCTTCCTAAGGATTTCCAGCAACCTAAAGAGGTGTTCAAAGCTTTGTCTTCCCAAGACAGGTTCAGCCCCACTAACTCTTATTCTAAAGCATCTCTTCTTCGTTGCAATTTGCTTCAGAATTTCCGCAACTTCTTTGCTCGAGTAGAACCGACCATATTTCTCTGGATTCAAATTCCTGTAGTAGTTCCAGCAATATGCACATAGAAAGCAACAGCCAACGGCATCTGCTGTAACTATGCCACCATAGTATCGAGAAAACCTGAAACGATAATACTTTCTCGAGTCGCCTTTACAAACGATTTGCTCTACTTCCTCTGCCCTTTGAATGGGATCGAAGGGTAGCTCTAACATCCTTACATTTCTAAGTAAAGGGTAAAATTTGAAATTTGACTGTCGAAATTTACCGTGTTTCAAAAATCGTAAGAAAGTTGAATTGATAGTTAAAGATGTTATGGAAGAAGGCGGAACCCTTCATTAAAGAGCTGCACAAGCCCGTGGGCCATAATATGTCTTCCGTGAGGTGTTTTGCATGAAGGTCTATCTCGACAATGCCGCGACAACACCCATAGCTCCTGAAGTATTAGAAGCTATGCTTCCTTTTTTGAAAGAGAAATTTGGGAACGCTTCCTCACTCCATCAGTGGGGAAGAGAAGCAAGAGAGGCTATAGAAAATGCAAGAACAATAATAGCCCAGAAACTCAACTGCGAAGTTAGTGAGGTGATCTTCACTTCTAGCGGAACAGAATCTAACAATATGGCAATAAAGGGTATAGCTTTTGCCAATAGAGATAAGGGTAAGCATATAATCACCCAGAAGACAGAACACCCTTGCGTTTTGAATACCTGTAAGTGGCTAGAGCGGCATGGTTTTGAAGTCACCTATTTAGATGTCGATGAATATGGCATGGTAAGGCTAGAAGATCTTGAAGCCGCCATAAGAGAGGATACCATTTTGGTATCGATCATGCATGCGAATAACGAGATAGGAACCGTGCAACCAATAGAGGAAATTGCGAAGATCTGTAGGGAACATGAAGTGTACTTCCATACCGATGCTTGCCAGAGCTTCACTAAGGAAACTCTTGATGTAAAGAGATTTGGGATAGATCTAGTCACTATAAATGCCCATAAAATTCACGGTCCAAAAGGAGTGGGAGCTCTAATAGTCAGAGAAGGCGTGAAAATAGAGCCATTACTTCATGGTGGTGGACATGAATTTGGATTAAGAAGTGGAACTGAGAACGTTGCTGGTATAGTTGGATTTGGGAAGGCCGTAGAAATAGCAAAACCCGAGCATAACGAGTACATGCGAAAGCTTCGAGACCTACTAATAAGAAGGGTTCTCGATGAGATCGAAAGAGTAAGACTCAACGGTCATCCTACTAGGAGACTCTGCAACAATACGAACTTCACTTTCTATGGTATAGAAGGGGGGTCACTCGTTCTCCGTCTCGATGCAAGAGGTATAGCAGCCTCCACAGGTTCGGCATGTTCTTCCATTAAACTTGAACCTAGCCACGTTCTTTTGGCGGTAGGCCTCAAACCAGAGGAGGCTCTTGGAAGTCTAAGGCTCACGCTTAGTAGGTACAATACGAAAGAAGAAATAAAGTACGCGATAGATGTTCTAAAGGAAGAGGTGGCAGATCTCAGAAAATCAACATAGCTTCTAAGTTCCGACGATGTTCTAGCGCAAATAGAAGAGTGTTTAAAGATTTTTCGTCTTCTCGAATCATGAACAATTGGAGGAGGAAATACTATAGAGTATTGGATGAGGCAAGAAGGAGATTTGGAAAACGCTATGGTATTGATTTGGATGAAAGGTTTGATCCAGTTAGATGGCTCCGTTCCTACTCCGTTCCAGAGCCCAAGGTAGTCTGGCATGGTCCTAGAAGAGTAGATGAAGTAGCTAACGCCAGTCCATACGAATGTAGAACCGTGGATATTTGGTTTGATGTTCCTTCTCAAACTAAAAAGGAAATAGAAAACTATAAACTTAGGTTTAAATTACAAAGTCCTAGGAGTATGAGGAAAAAGATATTCTACCCAATCGAGTATGATCATGTATGCATGGATATACTAGCTACTGGTACTGGATCACCATGGGGTCCGCTATTCTGTAAGCATGTCTATCGCGGCCTCAAGGCACTTGACGATGCCAATCTACCTCTCGTTGCTAGATGTACCTTCACACCAAATCAAGAACTCCTACAAGAATTCCATGAACTAGACCGGGACAGAAATCTCTCTGCCGTTACAAAACTCGAAGCTACTTTTGCTCTTCTAGAAGACGAGCTTCGTTTGAGGGAGCTCCCACTCCTTCGAAGATTGAATAGACGTTTGAAGTTCCTGAGAAGACGTT
Source organism: uncultured archaeon (assembly GCA_964623045.1). Lineage (GTDB taxonomy): Archaea > Aenigmatarchaeota > Aenigmatarchaeia > GW2011-AR5 > JAHLMP01 > CAZUUD01. The sequence goes on from CAZUUD010000030.1 coordinate 2,802, forward strand.
AACTATTTAAGTGAGGAAAGCAAAGTAAGGAAGGGTTTCTTTGAACCCAATATTATCAAGAGTCGAAGGAAGATACGACGCTGTACTAGTTCTGGAGGATGGTTCTGTCTTTTGGGGTCGAAGCTACTTCAAAGGTGAAACCGAAGGAGAAGTCGTCTTCAATACAGGAATGGTAGGTTACGTCGAATCTCTAACGGATCCTAGCTATTATGGTCAGATTCTCGTCCAAACTTATCCTCTCATAGGAAATTATGGAGTACCGTTACCTAAGATATCAGATGGTATATTAGAGAACTACGAGTCGGAAAGAATTCAAGTAAGGGGCTATGTAGTCTCGGAACTATGCGAAACTCCTAGTCATCACACTGCTGAAAGGGGACTTATAGATTGGTTGGAAGAGGAGGAAATTCCCCATATCTTCGGTATAGATACAAGGATGCTCACAAAACACCTACGTGTCCATGGAACTATGTTGGGTATACTCAAATCCGGAGAATTAGACTTAGAGGAACTAAAGGAAAGAGCGAAGTCTATAATTGATCCAAACGAGGAGAACCTGGTTAAGTACGTTTCCACGAGGAGGAAGGTGATCTACAATCCTGGGGGTTCCCCGACCATAGGGGTGATAGACTGTGGTGTGAAGCATGGCATCCTTCGCGAGTTACTCTCAAGAGACGTGAGGGTAATACGCTACCCTTATGATGTGAGTGCATCAACATTACTAGATGAATGTGATGGCATTCTAATTTCGAATGGTCCCGGAAATCCTGTGAGATGTTCTGAAACCATCTATACCATCTCGAAACTATTGGAAGAGGACGTACCCATTTTTGGTATATGCTTAGGTTGTCAAATCTTAGCTTTGGCTGCAGGGGGTAGGACTTACAAACTCAAATTCGGTCATAGGGGGCAAAATCAAGCATGTATTGAACTAAGCACAAAACGTTGCTATGTGACTAGCCAGAACCATGGCTATGCTATTGATCCAAAATCGTTGAAGGGAACGGGGTTCGAGGTAGCCTGGCTGAATGTTAACGATAGAAGCGTTGAAGGAATAAGACATAAGTCTAAGCCATTCTTTGCGGTGCAATTTCATCCAGAAGCCTCTCCGGGCCCACTAGAAACGCGTTGGTTATTCGATCGTTTTCTAGAGGAGGTGAAGCAACATGCCTAAGTACGAGTGGATAAAGAAAGTAGTCCTATTGGGAAGTGGTGCAATCAAAATAGGCGAAGCTGGTGAGTTTGATTATAGTGGTTCCCAAGCTATTAAGGCCCTTCGTGAGGAAGGGATAAAGGTAGTTTTAGTTAATCCCAATGTAGCAACCATACAGACTGATGAGAGATTCGTAGATAAAGTATACTTCTTACCTATAAAACCGAAATTCGTCGAACAGGTAATTAAAAAAGAGAAACCCGATGGCATTCTTTTAAGTTTTGGTGGCCAGACTGCCTTGAATTGTGGCGTAGAACTCTACGAGAATGGTGTTCTAGAAAGATATGATGTTAAGGTTTTAGGTACTAGTGTAGAAACCATAGAGCTAGCGAGCAATAGAGAGAAGTTCAGAAATCTCATGCGAAGGCACGACATTCCTGTCCTACCTTCCGGTGCAGCAAGAAACGTGGGGGAAGCCCTGAGGATAGCAAGACGAATAGGCTACCCTGTAATGATGAGAGTTGCCTATACTCTAGGTGGAAAAGGAACTGGAGTAGCTTACAACGAATTAGAGTTGAGGAAGCTCGTAGCACGTGGTGTAGTACAGAGTAGAATAGGTCAAGTGCTGATAGAGAAATACGTTGGCAAGTGGAAAGAGATCGAATATGAGATAATGAGGGATTCTGCAGATAATTGCATTTCGATATGTAACATGGAGAATGTGGATCCGATGGGAATTCATACTGGCGATAGCATAGTAGTTGCTCCTTCTCAAACACTAACTAATCGAGAATACCACCTTCTACGCGAGCTTTGCTTTAGGGTAGTCAGGGCATTAGGTGTTATTGGCGAATGTAACGTACAGCTTGCTCTCAATCCAGAAGCAGAAGAGTTCTACGTCATAGAAGTGAATCCCAGGCTATCACGAAGCTCAGCGCTTGCTAGTAAAGCTACAGGATATCCCATTGCTTATATTGCAGCTAAATTGGCGATAGGCTATACTTTGCCAGAACTTCTTAACAAGATCACTAGAGTTACTACAGCTTGTTTTGAGCCGGCTCTCGATTACGTTGTAGTCAAGATTCCTAGATGGGATTTCCAGAAGTTCAGAAAGGTGGATAGGAGAATAGGAACGCAGATGAAGAGCGTGGGTGAGGTGATGGCAATTGCTAGAGGCTTTGAGGAAGCGCTTCAGAAGGCTGTTAGAATGTTGGACATAGGAAGAGAACTAACTGATGTTGAAGATTTGCCTAATGATCCTGCAATCATAGAAGCGGAGCTTAGTAATCCAACGGATATGAGGTTATTCTATTTGATAAAGGCGTTGAAATGTGGTTTTTCTGTAGAGAAGGTATCGAAACTTACAGGGATAGATAAGTGGTTCCTCTTTAAGGTAAGGCGGATTCTGGAAGTAGAGGAAAGGTTGAAGCGTGAAGAACTCAACAAAGATCTGCTCATTCTAGCAAAGCGCTTAGGATTTTCGGACAAGAAGATAGCTGAGTTAAAAAACGAGAGTGAGCTGAAGATTAGGAATCTTAGAAAGAAGTGGGGGATAATTCCTAGAGTTAAGCAAATCGATACGCTAGCAGCGGAATGGGAAGCAAAGACTAATTACCTCTATCTCACTTATAATGCTTCCGAAGATGATATAGAGTTCGTTGAAAAACGGCAGAAAGTAATAGTTCTAGGATCTGGATGCTATCGAATCGGCTCTAGCGTGGAATTCGACTGGTGCTGTGTAAACCTAGCATGGTCCCTTCGGGAGCTAGGTTGTAATGAGGTTATCATGATAAATTACAATCCAGAAACCGTGAGCACGGATTATGATGTGAACGATAAACTCTACTTCGAAGAACTAACCTTCGAAAGAGTATTAGACATAGTGGAGAAGGAGGCACCATGTAAGGTGGTGGTTAGCGTTGGAGGCCAAATTCCTAACAATCTCGCATTGAAACTAGCAAAAGCTGGTGTTAAATTACTTAGCACATCTGCCGAAAGTATAGACAAGGCCGAAGATAGATCGAAATTTAGTTCTCTTCTCAAAACACTAGGAATTCCTCAGCCTCCTTGGTGTGAAGCGAAGAATCTAGAGGAAGTAAAGAAATTCGCTAAGAAAGTGGGCTATCCCGTACTTCTGAGACCCTCTTATGTACTTTCCGGTCAGGCGATGAGAGTAGCTTTCAATGAGAAGGAACTTGAGGAATATCTCAGACTAGCTACAAAAATCTCTAGAAAATATCCTGTTGTAGTTTCGAAGTTCATTTTGGGTGCAAGAGAAGTGGAAGTCGATGCTGTAGCAGATGGTGAGAGAACTTACATAGGTGCCATCATAGAGCACGTAGAAAATGCAGGTGTCCATAGCGGTGATGCAACGATGAGTATACCTACTCTAACGATTTCGGAAGCCATTAAAGATAAGATAAGAGAGTACACGAGAAAAATAGCAAGAGCCCTGAAGATAGTCGGTCCGTTTAATATCCAATACCTCGTCAAGAATGGAGAGGTATTTGTTATCGAATGTAATTTGAGAGCTAGCAGAAGTATGCCTTTCGTTTCTAAGAGTACCGGAGTGAATTTAATGGAACTGTCAGCCAGGGCATTATTAGG
>CAZUUD010000031.1:0-6545 GCA_964623045.1 uncultured archaeon
TCTCTATCCACTCTTCTATCTTCCGCTTGTCTCTGGGAATGAAGGTAATGCTCATGTTCCCAAACGAAAAACTAGAGAGAGCTTTAATATCTTGAGCAAACCCAGATTCGGCGAGAAGCGAATTGTTTTTAATTGGAAGAACTAAAGAACTCATGCAGAAAAGACTTCTAGTTGTAGTCGGAATGCCAGGTGCTGGTAAGTCTACGTTCTGTAGACTTGCGAGAGAACTTGGGTTCAGCATTGCAAGTTTTGGTACCATAGTAAGGGAAGAGGTCAGGAGAAGAGGTCTTAGATTTACTAAGGAGAACTTAGCACGCATCTCACTCTGGTTTCACTCTGGAAGAGAGAAATTGTTAGCGAAGCGGTTGGCGGACCGAATAGAGAGATCGCGAAAGAAGTTCTTCGTTGTAGATGGAGCGCGCTCTCCCGAAGAGATCGAAGTGTTAAAACAAAGGTTTGGCGAGGCTAATGTGTTGCTAGTTGCCGTAGTTCTTCCTAAGCGATTGCGATATCAACGCTTGTTGAAGAGAAAACGATTCGATACCAAGAGTTTGGCTGCAATCGAAGAACGTGACCGTAGAGAGGCTGGTTACGGTCTACTAGAACTAATAACTCATGCAAACTATAGAGTGAGTAATGCATGTTCTATTAGGGAATTCAAAAGGAAGGTGAAAAACGTCATCGAAAAAGCTATGAAGAGGTGGAACGATACTCGAGTTCAGACTCGATCTCGTAGATGAATTCATAAGGAACTCCTCCGAGTCTCCTTACTCGTTTAGAGAATTCCTCCAGTTCTTCCTTCCTTAGTTTTTTCGCCTCTTCTAGGATATATTCTAGTCCGTTAGCGTAGAAGCATATCCATGGAGGTGAGGGGATCCTTCCTAAAGGAAGCAATTGCTCAAGCTCTTTCACGAGTCTTTCCACGTTGCTCATGATGGGCATTCTTTCAATAATATTTTTTATTTTGCCTTTGTTATTTAGCTGCTAGTCTCACATCTTCGCGTGTTACCGTATCTCTTCCTGCATTCTTCGCTATCTCTTTAGCTAACTTCAGGATCTCCCTAGCCCTACGCTCCACGTGTTCTGCAAGTATTTCGCATGCAGCAGGGGAGACCCGCTTAGCACCAACAGCTTTAAGCAAGCGCTTCATCCGATTGAGGGCTATCTCCATAGGATCACCTCAAGCCCGGGTAAGTAAGGTCTTTAATTTGGGCGAGAGGGAATAGACGAATGTCCTTCCTTGAGGCTCACGAACCACAAGCCCTTCTTCCAGCATGCGTTTGAGTATGTTGTTAACACTCCTCAATGCATGCTCCCTGGATTTGTAGCCCTCTAGGGATATCCTCTCCAATATCTCTGCTGGCGTGGTTGCTCCACTCAACAATGCTTCAATCACCTCACGTTTACGTTTAGGTAAGCTGGTAAGATCGAACTCTACTTCCTTCGCCTCTATTGCCCTTGCTACTCCCTCCTCACTGATCAACGATTCATCGATCGTTTCCTTTTCCTCTGCTGCCGCAAGACTCACCGCCCTATTACATAGTCTCAGAATTTCTCGCGGAAATCCGCCACTTATCTCGAAGATCTTTCTAATCGCACTTTCCGTGAACGGGTTTTTTCCCTCACCATCGCTCACTAGTTTTATTCTCTTTTCTATGAGCTCTTTGACCTCGATTTCCTTTTCGAGTCTACGGAGCACTATCCTCGTCGAAACCCTTTTTCTTAGCGTCTCCAGCTTTGCCTGAAGTTGTCCTTCGAAAACAGGAAGGGCAGAAAGTATTATCGTTACGTTCGCATGATCCCCTATTACCCTCAACCATCTGAGTGCTTCTATTCCTGCCTCATGCGCTTCGTCCACGAGTATGACTAGTCTTTTTTCCCCGAATTTTCGTTTCAACTTAGGAACTATCTCGCTCGTGTTTCTTATGTGAGATCTTAAGAACGGTATCCATCTAAGCAATCTAAAACGAGAAATGTGATGATTGAGCTGTTCTATTAGTTCTTTCTCATCTTTTGGCGCTTTTGACATGAAGAAAATGCTTAGATCCTTTTCACCCCTCAGCTCGTTCTCTAGCCATTTAAGCATGGTAGTCTTACCGCTACCTGTGGGCCCTAGAAGCAGAATCACTTTTTCCTTCCTCTCTACTGCAGCTAGGAGTTGTGATCTTTGCTCTTCATAACCTACTATAGCTTCTGGGAGTATGTCAAATGCAAAAGGATTCTCCTTCCATCCGTTCTTGGTATAGAATTCCCTAACTCTCTTTCTGAATTCTTCCGGAGATAAAGAATAGAGTTTTTCCTCGAGTTTTTCCTCAACTTTTGGAAGAGTAGGTGTATCTTCTATAGACTCTTGTTGCCCAGAAAGTGGCCAATCGATCATTATTTTTGCTTTTCAAAATATGTATAAATAGGTTCACGTGAATTTCACGCTTGTTCACGTGAACTTCACACGACATTCACGGAATGTTCATGTATGCAGATACAAAAGTTCACAACTTCACGTGAAGTTCATGTGAACTTGAAACTCGGGTTACCATTCTACTCTTCAAAATCGTTTTTCTCGTTATTTAACGACATTGAAATCGATAAATGTACGTAATTTTACGCATTTTCATTCAATCAAGTTCACACTTTCTTCACATGAAGTTCACAAGATTTTCACATATCGTTCATATTCTCAAGAAAAGTTCACGTGAAGTTCACGAAATGTTCACGTGAAGTTCATCTATCTTCACGTTTATTTCACGTAATGTTCACGAAATGTTCACGTTACTTCACGTCCATCTTCACATGTTCACGTGAACTTCACATGAACTTCACGTGAAGTTCACATTTTGTTCACAAAATGTTCACATATGTTCACGTGACAATTACTATAGGTTTTATTTGGAATAAGCTTTGATATGCTAAATTGTGAAGAATAGAAGGAAAATTCGTTGATGAAATTCGGTTATATGTGAGAATTAGAAAATGAGGGGAAGTCTGTTTTGAGGAGGTTAAAAGGGCATTTGCTAGCCGGTTTCTTTCAGAAACATCTTCTCGACTATATTTTTTGTTTTCTATATTTTATCATAACTAGGGTGTTTAGAATGTCTTCAATCGCTTCCCCCTTTTCTATTCTTTCCAAAACCTCGTCTTTTAGCTTTAGTACACGTAAAATTGGCTTCTCATCCCTCCCAAGGATGACATCATCTAATATAGGTGATAAAAGGGAATTGGCATAGTTCGCCACAGTAGTAGGATGTATTCCTGCACGCTTGGCTATCTCTCTGAGCCAAAGTCCCTGTGGCGCCTCTCTCAACACTTCTATCACTCGAGCTGCCTTCCTCAGATCTTCTCCTGGAGGCCTACCCATAGCAACCACTTTACAAATATACTTGACAATTGTCTAAAAAACCTTAATTTGAGAGGTAGGAGTTCAGGTGATTACCTCGTAGCCATATCTTCTAATCCTCTCTTTCTGGTCCTCAGTAAGAGCCCCCTCGTAATCTATGACAGCTTTCTCTTTTGGATGGATCACTACTGCTTCTCTGCCTATTATTATCGTCTCGAGCTCGTATTTGATAGGAAGTTCTAGTAATTTCTCCTCTTTCAAGAACTCAGTGCTAGCCTCTTCTCTATATTCCTTTGGTAGCTCTTCCGTAGGATGATATACTACCTTTACTCGCTTAGCACCAAGAATCCTTAGGAGTTCCTTGAGTTCGGACATATTTAAGAGGCCTCTAAAAACTTTATAAATAGTCTGCGCTCAGTGATAGGTATGTCACCTTATAGGATTAGGGGAGAAAGTGGAATCCTTCACGAGCTTGAGGATGTGAGACTCAATGGAGACGGAAAGATAAGTTATATGCTCCATAAACCCACAGCTGCCGGGATAGAGAATCCGGAGGTAGCCCTCCTTCAAGCCAGGATAAAGGCAATAGATCTTGCAGGCATGCTAGCGGAAGATGCTGTCATCGAAGTAATAGTGCCTTATGTGAACGAGGAGGTCAAGAAATTGGCTGCGGAGTATGGAATGAGAATAAGAATGAAAGAGTAGCTTTATCTAAGTTTCTTAGAGTATTTCTTTGTATGGAGCTCGTGTTTTACTACATTCTTTTTGCCTGTTTAGTGGATAGTCTACTTGCCCTCATAGGTGCGATCACATTAGTAACGAGGCGTAACTTACAGAAACTCATTTTAATCTTGGTAGCATTCGCAGCTGGTGCATTGTTGGGAGGTGCTTTCTTCCATTTAATGTCAGAATCCCTTACACACCTTAATCCAGATTTAACATTCATGCTAACGCTCTTAGGCTTCTTTATTTTCCTATTACTTGAGCATGTTCTAAGATGGAGACATTGCCACAAAGAGAAATGCAATGTGCATCCTTTCGGTTATCTCTGTCTAGTAGGTGATGGGCTCCACAACTTCACAGACGGTGTGATAATAGCGGCTAGCTTCATGATCTCGCCTACCTTTGGTTTCATCACTACGCTTCTCGTATTTCTTCACGAGATACCTCAGGAACTGGGTGATTTCGGCGTATTACTGTTTGCTGGATTTACGCCGAAAAAGGCGTTATTTTATAATTTCCTCTCCCAGCTAACTTGTGTGCTAGGAGGAGTAGTCGGATATTACTTTGGGTCGCTAGCCGAATCTTTCTCTCCTTTGATCTTATCAATTGCTGCAGGCGGATTCCTCTACATAGCTACAACCGATCTCATCCCTCGCCTCCGAATGAAAGGAAAAAACACTACGCTTCTCCTCTTCCTCCTTGGGGTTATCTTCCTCTATCTTCTCAAACAAGTGGTTGAATAGCCTACTAAGATAGAGGTGAACTGCTCCCAGCTTTCGCATGGAGACTTCCCGCCAGAAGAGTTAAAAACCATAAGAGGAGAAGCGAAACTCATGTTAGATCTCCTGCCCTTCCTAAGGGTGTTGGCCACAATTCTAGTAATTTACATTCCATTTAGAGTAGTGACTAAGTTGGCCAGAAAGCTCCTCATGAAACATGCAAAGACAAAAAAGGAGAGATCGAACGTCCAAATCTTCTTCGAGTTTCTCAACTACGTAGTCATATTTCTACTCTTCGTATTTGCCATCCTCTCCTATGCTGGTTCTTGGGTTGGAATAGGTCTTACTGCAGGATTGATCTCAGCTGCACTTGGTTGGGCATTGCAGCGCCCTATCACGGGAGTTGCTGCATGGCTCATGTTAGTGATAAAGCGACCGTTTGAGATAGGAGATAGGGTGATCATAGGAAGTGTGAAAGGAGATGTAACTGACATAACGCTAACGCATGTCCATATTCGCGAGATAGGCGGAACCATAGCAAGTGAAGAGACTAGTGGAAGAGAGATATTGATTCCAAATGCCAAGCTATTTGACGTGGATATAGTGAACTACACGAAGACCGACGAATTCATCTTAGACCAAGTCACATTCGCTATTACCTATGAGAGCAATTTAGAAAAGGCGAAGAAGATAGCAATAACTTCAGCGAAGGATGTGCTCAAACATTACGTTAGATCTCCTAATCCCTATGTTCGTACTTGGTTCCAGCCAAGTGGAATAAACGTAGTAGTACGTTATTACGTTCCTGCAGCTAAAAGAGAGGAAGTTTCAAGTAAGGTAACCCAGGAGATATTTAGAAGGGTATCTAGATCTAAAGAAGTGAAATTCGCTTATCCTCACCAGGAGATAATCCTTCGAAAAAGGTAGCACTAGATAAGCCCTAAGAACATGCCAATTCCGAGTAGGAGCATTATGATTCCTGCAATTCCATGAAGCTTCCTTATGTTTCTATCCTTCCAGCCAGCCACATCCTCTACCTTGGCTATTCCCAAGTAAACTAGTAGGGATATCGCTAGCATAGGTAGGACGAAGATTGCGTTGTAGAGCAACAGCCAGGGTATGGTCTTTAGTAGCTCTAAGACCGAGAGTATTCCACCTGCTATCACGTAAGGACCTATGGTACAGGGAAGCAAGAATATGGTGACGAACGCACCTACTAGAAACGCCCCACGTGGCGAGGTTATGCCAGCTATCATTCGCTTCACCTTTGGTCGCCAACTCATTGGCATCTCAGTCAGCAATCCGCCTGGCTTGTACCAGAACACATCCTTCAGCTGGAGCAGACCCAATGCTATGGCTACTAATGCTAGGAGTTTGTAGAGCACTAGGCGAATCGCAGTCAGCGCTTGCACTAGTTGGAAGAACCTTATGATGATTAGGCCATAGAGAAAGTAAATCACGTATACGCTCGTCGTGAACGCAAGTCCTGCTAAGAGTACATTGCGCTTTTGCTTCGGATTATAGGTGAGTATTGCTATTAGCATTAGCGTTAGTACAGCTAGGGCACAAGGATTCACGGCATCGACGGCAGCAAGCGATACTATCTTTGCTAGCGTGAGCTCGCCCGAAACTCCTGTTGGTTGGTTAGCTACTTCATTTTGTTCTGAGCTTTCTCGCTCTGAAGAGATATTCGGTCCTCCTCTCCATTTCAGCAAGTAGCCCCCTATCTCTACTGCATTATCGAAATTCACGTAGCTTCCAGATAGGGG
>CAZUUD010000032.1:0-6498 GCA_964623045.1 uncultured archaeon
ACCACATCTTGGGCAGAAAATTCCATCTCTCCATCTCACCTTTCTTAAGGATTTCGCGAACTTTTCTCTCAATTCTGATCTAGAAAATTGCATAAGGTTTTTTCTTTTTATTAACTTTAAGGTTTTCCTTCCAAACGATGTTTTTCCTATCAACTTAATAACATTCTTCGATGACTCATTGACCGAAATTGGTAGGATTGTATTGTTAAGGTTATTAACTTTACATCTCTTACTAAAAACTCCACCTTTCTAAGATCATAGCTTAAAAAGGTTTTACCGTTTTGAAAACATGGAAGTGAGTGGGCCGATAGGAATTTATAACAGGGAATCTCGGGGTTGTCTACTCCCTTTCCTTGCAGACGAATTGAGGAAAGTGGAGACAATCCTAGATGTGGGTTGTGGGAAAGGATTCATCACGCTTCAGCTGGCCAAACTCTTCGAAAAGGCTAAGGTGATAGGAGTGGACATATCTCCTTATCTCTCTAGGGTAAAGGATGATCTATCCAAACCATCAGAGGAAGTCGTAAGGAGATTGACACGCAATAGATATGTACCGATGAAGAAGGAGGAAATAAGAGAGGCCAACAAGAGAATAGAATTAGTAAGGGGCGATGCTAATTCCCTACCTTTCAGATCCGAAACAACAGATCTGACAGTCGCTATAGCTATCCTCAGCTATGTAGAAAATCCTAACGGGGTTATAAAGGAGCTAATTCGTGTTACCAAACCAGGAGGAGTTATTTACGTAGAATCCAAGGCGATCGATACTATCACTAATGAGATAGTCTATCCTCTTCTAAGATTGTATCCTTCGGAAGCAGAAAGAGGAAGAATAAGATACAGAAAGCCCATCTCAATTCTACGAGAGCACGGAGAAGATATAGGCGCACAAGTAGCAGAAAGGGCTGGAAATTTCCTCTGGGAAATCGATAGAAGTATAGCGATTTACAGGAGATTTTAAACTTAGGAGAGAATTAGCTCCTATGGAAGATGGGGTGAAGATAGGCCTCGAAGTTCACCAACAACTAGATACGAAAAAGCTATTCTGCGACTGTTCCAGTTCTATGAGGGAGGAGAATCTCCTATTCGAAGTGAGGAGAAATCTTAGACCTGTGGTAGGTGAGCTCGGAGATGTAGATAGGGCAGCGGTTTTCGAATTCTTCAGGAATAGGATATTCATTTATAGGGTTTATGAAGGCGAAGCTTGTCTAGTAGAGTTAGATGAAGAGCCGCCTCATTCACCAAACTCAGAAGCGTTAGAACTAGCGATTCAAGCAGCCCTTCTCTTTGGTCTGAAGATTCCGGACGAGATTCACGTCATGAGGAAGCTCGTACTAGACGGGAGTGCTGTAACAAGTTTCCAAAGGACCATGCTAGTTGGCTATGGAAAGAGTGAAATAGAGGATGGAGTCTTCATAACGGAACTCTACTTAGAAGAGGATGCTGCCAAAAAGGAAAAGGAAGAAGGAAACGTAGTTTACTACTCTCTTTCTCGATTAGGAATACCCCTGCTGGAGGTGGATACAACACCTACTATTAGCTCACCCGAGCAGGCAAAGAAAGTTGCAAAAGCCATAGGTCTCACTTTACGTTCGCTTAAGGTCAAACGTGGCATAGGTACGATAAGACAGGACGTAAACGTCTCCATTCCGGGGGGAAGCAGAGTGGAGATAAAGGGATGGCAAGATCTAAGAAGATTAGATAAGCTCATAGAAAATGAAGTGAGGAGACAGAAAGCTCTCTTAGTTCTTAAAAATGAGATAGACAAAGTACAAACTACTCTTAAGCGAGATGGAAATAAGTGGAACGTGGAGGCGAACATCGCGAATTTCTTGGATTTCGAACTCTGTAGGGGAAAGCGACTTTTAGAAGAGTTAGAAGATTACGTAAGAGTTTATGATTGTTCCTTTGAGATAAAACGAAAAGGCGGTATAGCTATATTCGAGGTCACAGGAAGAAATGCAATGGAAGCTGCAAGGATGTTGGAGAAAAGAATAGATCTTCTCTCAATCGGCGTACCACCTGAGACGAGATCTCCCAATCCAGATGCTACGACGAGTTTTTCGAGACCTCTTCCCGGCTCAGCTAGAATGTATCCTGAGACAGATATCCCTCCGATCTACATCACTTCCAAATTCCTGTCTAGACTAAAGAAGAGTCTTCCCAAAAACCTATATAAACTCAAGTTAGAGCTAGAAAAAGAGCTACCGACTGAGTTGGTCGAGCAGATAGCATTCTCAAGGAGGTTCAAACTGTTCATTAGACTCAGAAAGCTCTTTCCGATGCTGAGCAAAGATATAGCAATCGCTCTCACGAAGACGATAAGAGAATTGGAGAGGTCTGGCTTGGATGTAAATAGAATTGATGAAGAAGCGCTAATCGAGATATTTTCTGCCCTAAGGAAGGGAGAGATCGTAAGACGGGCTGTTGAAAAAGTCTTAGAAGAGGTATCAAAAGGAAATGAGGTCGGTGAGGCACTAGCTTCGTACAAACGCCTAAAGGGAAACGAGCTCAGGGATGCTATTAGAAAGCTTATCAAAGGAAGGGAGAAGTTAGGTAGAGAGAGATTATTGGGTTTAGTGTTGAAAGACCTCAAGTATAGAGCTACACCAGAAGATGTGAAGAAAGAGCTAGCCTACTTCTTAGAAGAGACGACTTCTTCGTAAACTTCTAAGGTAGTCCTTGCAACCTTTTCTATATCGAAGTAATTGAGCACGCGCTTCCTACCATTTTTACCCCACTGCTTTGCTCGCTCAGGATCTCGAAGCACCTCTTTAATACCATTTGCTATACTCTCGGGATTTCTACCATCTACATGAACTCCGCAACGATTCTCCCCTTCTGCTATCACTTGCTCCTTGAAACCACTCAATCCACTTGCACCGACGACAACTGGTTTCTCCATCGCCATTGCTTCTAGACTAACTATGCCAAACGGTTCTGCAAAGCTGGGGAATACACAAACATCAGCGAGGGCATAGTGAGCTATCCTTTCTCGTTCTGATACGAACTCGCTTCTTATGATCACTTTGTTCTCTATTCCAAGCCTTTTCACGAGATTCACGAGGTCTCCGTATTTTTCTCCCTTTCCAAGTATTACTAGTTTCGCATTTGGGAAATCGCATAGAACGGAAGGAAAAGCCAAAATGAGATTTTCCACTCCTTTAATCCAAGTCAGTCTTCCGATGAAGAAAATAACCTTATCTCCAGGTGAGATGTTGTATCTTCGCTTAAGTGATTCTACGAGAGTGTGATCAACATTTTCCGGTGAGTAGACACGTGGATCACATCCATTCCATACAACACGAATTTTATCTTTGGGGTAACCTAATGAGATCAGATGATCTCGCATCGCATAAGAAACGGTTATTACTAGATCTGCTGCCCAAGCCATTCGTTTCTCTATCGCTTTTATGAATGGAGAACCATCACCAGCACGCTGCTCTTCGGTTGAATGAACGTGGTATACGATTGGTAAGTTGGGAAGGGAACGCTTGACTATGAGACCCGCAATCGCACTCAACCAATCGTGAATTGCTACTAGATCGAAATGTTTCTGCTTCGACACTAAATTGACGAACTTGCTTGCTGAGAGCAAATTGTAGACGAAAATATCGTTGAAAAATTTTAGGCCCGTTCCCCATCGCTTCAATTCTTCGCTTAACAACTCCGGAAAAATATCAATGGCATCTACTAGCTTTGGTCTATGAACTTCAATTCCATTTATTTCCTCAGAGGTAGGGAGATCCCCCGAATTCAGAGTGAAAACGCTAATCTCATTTCCCATCTCTTTGAGCTTAGTAGTCATATCGACAGCGTATTTTCCTAATCCACCAACCAGAAAAGGAGGATATTCCCAAACGAAGTACGCTATTCTCATTCTATTTGATTTGGAAAGATCAAAATAAAAGTTACTCAAGTTCTTTGAGGATCTCTTCCTTTACATTCACGTTACTACTCTTCATCTCGAGTGTAGTTAGTCGAGATTCGAGCGCTCTCAAACGCTCATCCAATCTACTGATTCGAGCATCCATTCGCTCGAACTTTCGCTTTAGGATATCGACCAATTTTTCAAGGAATTCATTTATCTGAGTCATTATGGAAATTAGCGGAGAAAGTTTAATTGGTTTATGCTAATCTCAAAGTGATTTTATCCTTTCATTTGGAAGGACTTAATAATGGGTGTAGCTTTAGGAGACCTCGTAAAGGGAAAAACGCTGGAGCTGGAAGCCTTCAGTGGAAAGGTCATAGGGATAGACGCTTTTAACGCTCTTTATCAATTTCTTTCCATCATTCGCCAAAAGCCCACAGGAGAGCCGCTGAGGGACTCGAAGGGAAGAATAACTTCCCATCTCTCTGGCCTCTTCTATAGGACGGTCAACATAATGGAAGCTGGTATAAAACCGGTCTTCGTGTTTGACGGAGAACCACCCGAATTTAAACGGAAGGAAATAGAAGAAAGGGCGAAGACAAGAGAAGAAGCTAAGAAGAAATGGAAAAAAGCCATAGAAACAGGACAAATAGAAGAGGCATTCACTTATGCCCAAGCATCAGCAAAACTCACTGATGAAATGATAGAAGATGCGAAGAAGCTACTTGATTACATGGGAATTCCATGGGTTCAGGCCCCAAGTGAAGGAGAAGCCCAACTTGCTGCGATGTGCCAGCAGGGAAAGATATTTGCAAGCGCGTCTCAGGATTACGATTCCCTCCTATTCGGTTCCACAAGACTCGTTAGGAATCTATCGATAACAGGAAGAAGGAAGCTACCGAGAAAAGAGGTTTACATCGAAGTGAAACCAGAACTCGTAGAGTTGGAAAGTATCTTAAACGATCTAGGAATAACGAGAGAGCAGCTCATCTTGATAGGAATGCTTGTTGGAACTGACTTTAACGTCGGTGTGAAAAGGGTTGGGCCGAAAACTGCACTCAAGTTGGTCAGAGAATATAAGAATTTAGATGAGTTGATTGAGAAGCTCGATTGGAAAGAGGACGTGAATCTACATGAGGTGTTCAAGTTCTTTCTAACACCACCATCCATAGAAGTACCCCAACTTAAGTGGAGAAACCCAAATAGGGAGAAAGTATTTGAGTTCATGGTAGAGGAACACGATTTCTCTAAGGAGCGCATAGAGAAGGCATTGGATAAATTAGAGAGGGCTCTGGAAAAATCGACTCAACGCTCATTGACAAGCTGGATCTAATTCTCTTAAAACCTTTACCAAAGTGTAGTTAACTATGGATAGCGAAGGTCGAAAATCAGAAATTACACTAAAGATCGATAAGGCAACTGCTTTTTCCTTGATATTGTTGGTCGTGGGAATGATAATAGGTTTCTTCCTGAGTTTTTCCTTTAGAATTACAGGACTGGCTGTTCTCTCCCCTGAAGATGCCGGAAAGAGAGCCATAAACTACATCAATGAGAATCTAGTAGCTCCGGGAGAAACGGCAACTCTAGTAGATGTAGAGGAGATGGGAGATCTGTATAAAGTGATTACCAAATACAAAGGAAGAGAGATTCCGGTTTACATAACTAGGGACGGTAGATATCTTCTACTTAATGCCTTCGATACTTCACAAAAATTAAACCCTACTTTAACTTGTGAGGATGTTCCTAAAAAAGATAAGCCATTGCTACGAGTTTTCGTTGTGAGCAAATGTCCCTTTGGGCTACAAATGCAGAGAATTCTAGTAGAAATCGTCAAAAATATTCCGACTCTAGCTGACAACATAGAAGTTTTATACATAGGCTCTGTACGAGATAACAAGATAATTTCGATGCACGGTGATGAAGAAGCCCAGGAAAACTTGAGACAGATTTGTATAAGAGAGGAACAGTCAGGTAAATATTGGGAGTATATTGCCTGCTATATCAAAGAAGGTAACACTACAGATTGTTTGGTAAAGGCTAACATAGACATTAACAAATTGCATGCGTGCATGAATAATACTTCAAGGGGTTTGAAGTATGCAAAAGACGACTTCGATCTATATGACGAATATAAACTGAAATTTGCCCAGAAAGTGGGAACAGAGAAGGATAGGATATCGATAGCTTCACCTGCTGTAATTATTAACGACGACGCTTCTCTAACTTATGACAAAGCACATGGAACTTGGGATGTTAGTACAGAATTTGCGTTTGCACATGGAGAAGGAACAAAGGCAGATCCTAGGTCTGCAGAGAATTTAAAAGAGCTCCTCTGCTGCGGGTTTGTTAAAAAACCCAATGAGTGCTCAATAAAACTAGCAGACACAAGAGCTGCTACTTGGTTTTCAGAAACGTATTCTAAATCTTCCGAGTCTTCTACTTCTGGCCGATGTTAATGAAAAGTATGGATTTTGATAGATAAGTTATAGCATAAACAGAATCCTAGAAACGACGACGCTCCAGATTTGGGAAAGTTGTGATTAACTAATATTTAATTCTGTCTTCTGCTAACTATCCACATGCAAGAAGCTAGATTCTACGTCAAAATAAAGGAAGGTTTAGTGCAA
>CAZUUD010000033.1:0-1246 GCA_964623045.1 uncultured archaeon
GGTGTTGCGTAAACCTAGAGGAGGCAAGGCGAGTGCCCTAAATTATGGACTTCGCCACGCAAAGGGAGAACTAGTTGCAGTCGTGGACGCAGACTCGCTACTTCATAAGAATGCCCTTAGAAACTGCGCTGAGTTCTTCGATGAGCCAGGCGTAGCAGCTGTAACCTCACATATACTACCCAAGGGAAGGAGCTTTCTAGAGCGCATGCAGAGGTTAGAGTTTATGATCATATCTCTCACAAGAAAGTTACAGGAAAAACTCAATATAATCTATGCAACACCAGGACCGCTCAGTGTTTACAGAAAAGATGTCCTCCTTGCACTAGGTGGGTTCGATGAGCGAAATCTAACCGAAGATATAGAGATATGCTGGCGGATTCAAAGGGCTGGTTATAAGGTAAAGATGGCCTATAACGCAAGGGTTTATTCTATTTATCCCTCTAGTCTTAAGGCTTGGTTTAAACAACGAGCCAGGTGGAACATAGGTGGACTACAAACGCTTGTGAAGCACTTTGGTGCGATCTTCGATAAGACCAGACACCCGGTTAAAATATGGCACGTACCACTCTTTGCATTGAGTGCAACGCTTGCACTTTTGGGTTTAGTTGTTCTCACTTATCTGTGGATTCTTTATCTCACGAAACAAGTATCTTATCTCATAGAGACATTGGTACTGGGAGGGAACGTCTTTAGAGCACTCATACTTCGATTCAATGTGGATGTATTCTTCTTTTTGGGCATCGCCACCTTCGTTACGACGCTAGTTTCATTAAAGATAGTTCTCGATGAGTACGGGGAAGAATTCAAAAGTTGGGAACTTCTGTGCTTTCTATGTTTCTACGTACTTCTATTTCCCCTTGCTTTCGGTTATTCGCTTCTGAAGGTGTTATCGGGTAGGGTAGGCTGGCTTACCAAGTGATAAAAAGCTAGGACCAAATCCTAGAACATGAATCTTTACCTTCGGGCACTCGTCCTGACGACGTTGGTCTTTCTCGCTGGTATAGGTTTAGGAATGTTGATAGAGGAAGCTAGACTTTCGGAAATCCAACGGAACTTGCTAAGGCTCCAAATAATGTTCAATGATGCTTACACACTTTCCCGTTATATCCAAACGATGAACGAGAGTTCATGTGTTAGTCTCTTCGAAGAAAATCTCAGATATAACGATGTGATCTACGAGTTCGGAGAGAAGCTAGATGAATACGAGAGGGCAAATAGATTTACGCCGGAGTTAGAGGATCAAAGA
>CAZUUD010000033.1:1256-6326 GCA_964623045.1 uncultured archaeon
AAAGAAAACTCTACAACCTACTTCAACTCAGATTCTTATTGAATTCTCTAGAACTGAAGAAGAAGTGTAACCTAAGCTATGAGGTAGTGGTGCACGTCTATAGGAAACACAACGTGAGCTTAGGAGAAGAGGTAGATACACGAACGATGGCAGGTATCCTATGGGATCTCAAACAGAGATGTGGAAAGAAGATACTTCTAGTCCCTCTTCAGGCTGACTCCAATCTCTCTAGCGTTGGAGCATTTCTGGCCAACTACAATCTAACGAGATTTCCTGCTACGCTCATAGATAACAGGGCAATCGAAGGCCTCGTATCACTTTCCGAACTCATCAAATTAACTAATTGCTAAGCATACAGCGAAGTTGCGATTGGTGTAGAGCTGTATGGAATCTGCGCAAGAACGACCGACGAGAAGTCCTAATCGAATCCCATAAGGAGAGAGTTCACTGAGTCTGCCATTCCTTGCGAAATAAAGTGCGGCATCATAGAGAGAGGGTTTTGCGTATTCTACGTAGAGATCGGCGAGTACCTTTTTATCGGTCGTGTAAGCAAGGTAATGTCCATAGAGTGGATGAGAAGCTACAGAATCTAATGAAAGTGAGCCTAGATAAGAAGTTGCGTTAATCAATTCAGGACTCACATAGCCCCCCAGATTGTTGGGTAGGAGGAGGAGCGAGAGGAAGAAGTTAAGAGGAATCAAGACAACGAGGAATTTTCTGTTAACGGAAGTTTCGGTAACGAGTAAGAATGCTCCTAGCAAAGCTATGAGCAGATTGACTCTGAAGGAAATGAACCCATAGATTAATGTTAGGGCTAAGAATAGTAAGGACTCTTTTCTTCTTGTACCGAGAAGCAAGTTTTTCACTGCAAGATATAAGGAGGGAAGAAAGAGAAGGCCAAACTCCACGAGTAAACCGCTCAATTCTCCCTTTAATAACCAGCCCCACTCGGTAGGGGCAACGACCCTAGGTGTTTGGACAAAGAAGATGTCCAAATGGAAAAGGACGTAGAAAAGAAGTGAGAATAAGGCTAGAGGAAAGCCATTGCCCAGTTCTCTCAACCACAAAGCAAAGAAGAGATAGAGGAAAAGGGAGAAGGGATGGATTAGGGTAGATGCTGAGATAGCGAATAGACTTAAGAGCTTCTTTCTTCGCTTCAACCAAACTAGTGAAGCGAAGAGAAGTGCAAGAGAGGAAACGTGAAGTAAGTGGGCAGAGAGCAAGGTGTAAACGAAGATGGTCGAGCAGAATAACAGGGTAGCGAGCAAAGCATTCTTTGGGTTTAATCCCATCGCTTCGAAGAAACTTACTGAAGCGATGAATAATGCAAAGTTGAATAGCAATTCGAGAAGTAAAGTAGATGTTAGGTTGAAATCAAGGTCGAGTGCCCTGAGTAGCGAGGCTTTCAAGGCAAAGTAACCACGTGGATAGGTCACGGATCTACCCAAGTAACTAAGTGGGTCGAAGCTAGGAATTCCATCTCGATAGAAGGTCTCTCTTGCTATTCGCTCGTAATAGACGTTCCAAAGCGTATCTTGTGAAGGAAAGATGAACTTTGGGAGGAAGGTGAAAAAAGTGAGAAAAGCAAATCCCACTAGTAGCAATTTCACTTTCTCGAGCTGCAATTTAGTAGGAAGTTCGCGAACTCTAAAAGCAAAGTAGAAAATGCTGGTTGAAAAAAACAAGAAAGTAGTAGGAGCAGTGATATCATCCCCAGCCAATCCTACTACAAGAGGAATTAGAGTAAAACCTCCAAGAAGTAAGGTGAAGAATTGAAGCAACGATTCGGCTAGTTCCTTTCGTAGAGATGCAAAGAAGAGGAGGAAGAAGGAAATTAGGGTGAATGGGACTAAGAAGGAAAATCTAGACTCCTCCACCAGAACCTCGCGGGAAACCTTTTCATCATCTAATTCAGCTCTGAGCTCGTAAACACCTGGTCTATCGAAACTCAAAGGAATTCGCAAGGTAAGATTAGGTCTTAAGACTAGTCGCTTAATTCGAGTACCATCGAAATCCAACTCTAATAACTTAATTCCGCACCTATTTCCATCAATACTGAGGTTAGCGAAGAACCTTTCCTTTGACTCGATTGTACTAGGGACTTCTAGGGTCAAGTTAGTAATCTTACAACTCTCAAGTCCGGAGAAAGAGAAGTTGACGAAGAGGTTTCGATAAGAAGCCTGGACCTTAGTTGTATTTGTACAGAGACGATAAGCAGTAATATTAGAAGAATCTGTAGTTATCGTTGCTATACGATTCAGAACCACGCAACTTCGATTTCCTTCTCGCCATGCCTCTTCGATGTAGAGCTCATCCGAAGTACTATCGAAGCCTAAAGATAGTTTGTCCTGAAGCAGGAAGAACGTAAGTAGGATTAGAAAGAGTATGAAGGCGTGCTCGAACTTCATGAACTAGCTAAGTTGGAGAAGAATTAAAGCTGAGTTTTTAGGTTACTCGTTTTCGTTCTTAGAAGGCTCTACTCTTCGATAGATGTCATCCGCCAACTTCTTCCCAGTCCTTCTTTCCCACTCTTCAATTGGGATTGCATATTGCTTCTGCACAAGATCTCTATAGATATGTGGTAGTACGTTGAAAGAGCAGAATGGTACTACTCTACCGTCTGGCATGACGTAATGGATTACGCATCGCTGTACGCGAGCGACATCGTAGTTATACTCGTCCATGAAGTGCATCATGCCTATGAACAACGCTTTATGATGAAACTCACCCAACGCTCTGTACTTTCCGCGTTTCACGAATATCTTTGGCAATAGCTTCTCGAGTCTTAAGCCACGGGGCTCCTTTTCGACGTCGATGAACCGCTTGAACTCACGGGCGAGCTTTAGAAGCGCTTTTATCTTAGCTAGCAACTTTATCCTCGAGGAGTTTATCTCTTGCATCAGCTCGTTAAGAAATTCGAAGAAGCCCTCTACGTCCACGAAGCGTGTTATCGGAACTAACTTACCGTCGCTAACGAAAGCGTAAGTCGCAACACCACACCAAGGCGAACAAGTGAACTCATAAGTTCTTCTGCCCTTCAATGCTTCTATGAAATGAGATATAGCTGCAACCGAAGGAACAGGATAGAAATCGTATTTGGTAAGTTCACCATCCGTTTGCTCCTCTATTCTTTCCAGGACTTCGGGAATCGTGATGCGAAATCGTTCTACCTCTCTTGGCATGCTACCTACTAGTGAAACAGGCTGGAAGTTAACGCCACGAACTATGTCTACGTTCTTAGCGGCGTATCTTATTATTGCACCGAGCTCGTGATCATTCACAGTCTTTATTACTGTGGGGACGAAAACGATTCCTAAACCACATTTCCTACAATTCTCTATGACTTTTGGTACTTCCTCGTGATTCTTAGGGTTAGTCTCCTTTGTAACGCCATCGAAGCTCAAATAAAGTGTATTAGTTCCCGCTTCTCTTATTCGTCTTGTCAGTTCTGCATCTTGTGCTAGTTTAATACCATTCGAGTTGAGCTGAACGTGATCAAATCCCAAACGCTTGCAGAGCTTTATTATCTCAATCAGATCGTCCCTTAGCGTTGGCTCACCACCCGTTAGCTGGATAGCATTGCAACGCACTGGCTTTTGTTCTCTTAAAACGCGTAGCATGAATTCAATCTGTTCTAGACTTGGCTCATATACGTAACCAGCTCGTTCAGAGTAGAAGAAGCAGTACCAACAAGCTAAGTTGCAGCGATTCGTCACGACTAGATTGGCAAGTGCTGTATGGGACCTATGCCTAGAGCAAAGACCACAATTGTAGGGGCAAGGGAGTAGGGAACTTTTGACATTGGGATTCTCTACTCCCCTACCTTCTACGAAGAAACGCTCCGCCCAGTGATAGTACTTAGCATCGCTCCAATAGACGTCGCGAAACTCACCATGGTCAGGACAACGCTTCTTCAGATAGACCACATTGGACTCTTCGATTACCTCAGCTGGGATTATGGAATGACACTTAGGACAGAGGGAGAGAGTTTTCCTTAACACTTTTCCCATGGAACTTTTAGTTCTTTTTAAAACTTTTAAAAGAAACTAACGCTATGGAAGAGGAGAAATCCTTAAGAGAACTCTATGATCTCTTCTCTCGTGTTGCAAGGAGCTTAGGTTATAGTAGTGTTCATGGCAAGATCATAGGCGTTTTACTCCTCGAAGGAAGAGAAATGTCACTACAAGAGCTAGCGAAAGCCACTGGCTATAGCTCCGCCTCTATCTCGCTTTCCTTGGATCTATTAGAAGTCTTTGGCCTAGTGAAGAAGGTTAGAAAGAGTGGAGATAGGAAACTCTACGTCAAACTAGAGGGCGATGTTCTCGATGTGCTCAGACACGCTGTTCTTGCAAAGGCAAAACAGAACATAGCGAGCACTCTCACAGAATTAGAGCGATACAAATCGAGCAAGAACGTTAAGATAAAACGAGCAGCGAATTTGCTAGAGAGGGAGCTCAAGCGGTTAAGAAATTACATAGATAAACTGGCTGAGGTAGAGCTTCCAAAGGATTAACCAATATATCCTATCTCCTTTCTCTCTTCGGCCTTGAGTTGCTCTAGCATTCTTCGTTGCATTTCTCTAGTCTTCTTTAACTTTTCCTCGAGTTCTTTCGCTTCCTTTTCTAGTTTGCCCAAATCGATCTTGAGATCGAAGATTTTGAGGAGAGTTCTTAACATGCTCTCTGCCGCCATGGGATCTGCTACTACCAAGGGAAATCCAGGAGTTTCTGCTAATAGACAAGCAGCATCTATTCCTTCATTTTTAGCAAGAGCAGGTACTAATCCGGCAATACCAACTATATTGGTGATCACTTCTCCTCTTACTTCGATCCCGTATCGCTCCAGCTTTCGCTTCATGGTTTCGGAGTTAGCAGCACCTACAACTTTGGGCTCCTTTACGAGCTTCTCTATCCCTAATCCACCCAACGTGAATATCTCCTTAACTCCAACTTCCTTAGCCAACTCTACTATCTTCCCCGCTATTTCGTAATAACCTTGTGAAGTTATGCTTTGTGAATCTCCTATCAGGAATACGAAATCGTTTTGCTTGCTCTTGTAATAGTAGAATTC
>CAZUUD010000034.1:0-5902 GCA_964623045.1 uncultured archaeon
CAGTTTTAAAACTTCCAATGGACCGGCCGGGATTCGAACCCGGAACCTCCGCGTTGCGAACGCGGCGTCCTTCCGTTAGACCACCGGCCCACGATAAGGGATTTCCTAGAAGATTAAAAATCGAGCTTCTAGAACACGCAAAAACACAAAAGTGCTAAAGACTAAGAAAGCAAAATGGGCCGGTAGCTCAGCCTGGTAAGAGCGCTCGCCTGATAAGCGAGAGGTCGCCGGTTCAAATCCGGCCCGGCCCACGATCGCTTCTTCGTCTCTTCATTTAGTTTTAATTGAGTAGATTATCTCTTAATAGCATGCGGGCCGAGCTTCACTGTCATAGCATTTATTCACGCGGCACTAAAGTGCTCATAGAGGGTCTCAATAGACCAAAGGAAATAGTAGCATATGCCAAGTCTCTTGGTATCAAGATCCTAGCACTGACTGATCACGATACCATGGAGGGGGTTTCTGAAGCGACAAGAGAAGCTAGGAGAGTTGGTATCCTCCTTATCCCAGGTGAAGAGGTTTCTACTAAACAAGGACACATTCTGGCATTAGGTATAAACGAACCAGTAGAGAGCAACAGAGATATACTCGAAACGATTGATGAAATCCACGAACAGGGAGGTGTTGCAATAGCTGCACATCCCTTCGATCTCCGTCGTCAAGGGTGTGGGGCGAATGCCATTTACTGCGATGCAATAGAAGTTTTCAATGCACTTGATATCGAACGTGCCTCGAATTGGAGAGCAAAACGATTTGCCTTACGTAACAGCATGCCCATCACGGCAGGGAGTGATGCCCATATGCTTGCTATGTTAGGTCATGGGGTTACCATCTTTCCCGATTGTTATACCGTCGATGAGGTAATTCGTGCCATAAAGAAGGGTAAAACTAAAATAGAAGGTAAATACATCTCAACGTCTCTCATCGTCGAATGGGCAACGAGAAGGCTTAAGTACTCCTATTACTACGTGAGAAATTACGTACTTCATAATTACTCCAAACCAAAACGGGCGCTCTCGCTCAGATTGCTCAAGTTAGTCCAACGCTCACCGGGAAAGATAGATTACCTCTTCAAAGCTATGGGATACTTTGCTGCTGGGGTAGTAATAAGTTACGCAATTTTTCGAAATCTCTTGATAGGAAGCATAGCAGATCTCCTTGGTAGGTGATCTTCAGATGTTCGAAAATCTAATGTTACTATTGCTTTTCTTGATATTTCTTGTACTTGCAAGAAAGGCGTTGAGCCTGTTCTTCAATGCTCTCCTCATAGCTTTACTCGGAGCCACATTCCCATTCGTAGTCAATTTCCTAGGAATATATCAAATAGAGCTCACACTTAATAACGTGGTCTTCTTTGCCCTTTGTGCAGTTTTGCTTTATTTAGCATACCTCTATCTCAGAACTCTCTTCAGAGTGAGTAAAACGATTAGTTCTATTCTCGTTAGGAAGAAGCGAAAGGAAACTTAGCTTATAGTAACTTTAGTCCCTATTCTAACGAGCTCACTGGCACCACTGATTTCAGTTAAGTTAATACCATCAATTACTCCAAAGAAGTTTCTCACTTCCACTTGCTCGTTCTTCAACATGAATTCGTTGTCCCCTACTTTTAGCGACCCTGTTACTCCTCGCAAAAGAAGATAGCCCTTGCTCCAATTACTATCTAGTCTCCTAAAGCAGGTAGCTAACCTAAGATTATCCGAAGAACTTAGGTTGCCGGTACCGAACTTCACTAGTTTAAACCTTCCACTGAGGTTAAGAGAATCGTCTTTCAGTTTCAGTTCACCTTTGAATCCCTCGAGTCCTATTGTCGAGTTAAAGAATAATCGAGAGCGACCCACTTCTAGTGTTACGAAATCACAGGGCGTTAAGATGAGGTTTCCTTCTCCTCGTACTTCGGCCGAGCCTTCTTCCAGTCTAAGCGAGAACTCTACCCTCGTCAGATTTTGTTTGAAGAATAGCTTGGTTAACGTATCCTTTATCTTGGCAAAAGCCCCTGTCATCGTAGTTGGAAGTTCGCCAGATTTGAGGAACTCTGTGAAGAGCGCTATACTACCTAGGAGTAGAACGAGGAATATAGCAATAGTAGTGGTGATCTGGAACATGGAATCACTTCTTTTTCTTTTGCTCACCAGCAATGACTATGATATTTCTTCCCTTGAATTTCGTCCCGAATTTGGTGCGACCTGGTAATTTGCCTTTCATTAATCGAATTAATGCCGGCGAAGGATTTGGTCTATGTGCAACCTCCTTCTCCCTTTTTTTCCTCGCCATGATTATTGATTTCCAGCTCACTTAAAAACGAATGATTTTTCTCTTTGCCACTTTCCTTTTAGGCCTAAACCGTTTAACGAGCTCTATTGCCTTAAGGGCTTCTTTCTTACTATTACCTATTCCCGATGAGTTACCTATACCTGCTACTATAATCACACCTTTCTTTCTCGTTCGTCGGATCGTTTGTCTTACGTGCTCGAGTACCAGCTTAGCAGCGCTCGCTATCTCTGGTTTCATAGGTTCTATCGCTTCTTCGAACCCTACCTTAACTATGATCGCTTCAATTGGTATGCGCTTCGGTAATAGTAAACTCTCGGCTATTTCGCGTTCAAAGCTACCCATAGCAAATCCTACACCACTCGCAACGCTTCCAGTTCGCTCTCCTTCCAGCTTCGTCGCTGCATCTATTGTTATGACCTTCGCGATCTTCCTTCTCCTAACTAGCTTAGCTATGGCCTCGTCTATTCTTCCCAAGCTAGGCTCTGGTCCGGTGGCCTTGAGTACTATTACTTTCCTTCCTTCTATATTTCGTTCGTAAGCTACAACATCTTCTGCAATGGGCTTGGCTTTTCCGTCTATGAGTAAGGCGGCGCAAAGCGGACCTATACCGTCGCCTACCGGTAATCCCTTAACAAATGCCTCTACTCCGGCGTATTCGCTCTTAGCTATGCGCTCTATTAGCGGAAGTTGCATCTGGAGTAATAATGCAAGTTGTAGATTTCTGAAACGCTTTATGAGTTCGACGTAATGACGAACTTGCTTTGCTATCGAATGTACTCCAATAGCTGCTCTCAAAGCGAAGTTTATCTCACGTTTTTCCTTCCTATTCTTCTTTGGAGCAATCTCATCGACAAATTCTTCGAATCTTCGCTCAGTAGTTCTGAATATTTGATCTATCTTCTTCACTATGCCAAAGGGGTCTAGACTAGAAGGCTCTATAACTACGAAGTTCTGCATTCCCTCGAGGCTGGCTTCTAGCTGCTTGTCCCGTCTGCCTATCTTCTTCATTATGGTCCTTCTTGCACGTCTAGAAAGCGCTTCCAATGCCTGGGCAGAACTCTCTAATTTATTAAGGAGCTGAGCGAGCATTAATCGCGGGTAGAAGTAAATGAACACGAACAGCACGATCCAGCCGAGCAAAGTAGAGATCAAATCCTCTCCCATTGGCTCACCACAAGGCCGATGAAAACTACATAGCCATTAAAACATTAAAGTGAGGATAAGTCTATGCACCCCAAAGAGCTAAGGGATCTTACAATTTCGGCACTTGTACTAGCATTCCTCTTTGCCTACCAAGGTTTTGGAGCCTTAGATCTACTCATTCTCAACTTTCCTATTGCACTCCTTGCGATTTCCTTAGGCTTTCTCGGACACGAATTAGCCCACAGATATGTAGCCATGAGAAACGGATGCAGGGCGGAGTATAAGATGTGGCCCCAAGGACTTGGCCTTGCCCTCGTCTTAGCATTACTTACCGATGGAAGAATGGTGTTCGCTGCTCCTGGTGCCGTAGTCATCTATCCTTTAATAGATCTCTGGGGAAGGCGTGTGGTACTTAGAAGTGATCAAGAATTGAGGATAGCACTTGCAGGGCCAATGGCAAACGTAGTAATAGGTTTCTGCTTCTTCGCACTCTATCTCCTGAGTGGCAATCCGATCTTAGAAGTAGTAGCTAGGATTAACGCATGGTTAGCTACGTTTAACCTGCTCCCGCTACATCCTCTCGATGGTGCAAAGATTTGGAAAAATAACAGACACATCTGGATTATCAGTATGGCAATTGCTCTATTGCTGTACTTGCTTCTCTTCTTCCTCTAGATTACTTCCAGGTTTCCGTATCTTCCTACGTTGAGTTGAAGCTCTCCCCTAAAGATAGTGACGAATCCATTTTCGATCTTGACCCTATCTCCCACACTTAGGTTACCACCTACTCTTCTTCCCCATGTAACTAACTTTATCTTACCACTCTCGTCCTCTATTTCGAACTCTCTTAGTAGAACCCTTCCGAATTTCGTGATTACTTCTCGTTCTCCTAATTTTCGTGTTACGATCGCTTCTAAGTTTACTCTATTATTTCCCGATGAAAGCTCAGATATCTTCATTCAAATGACCTTAACTAGTCGTTCGACTGAAGCTTTTTAAGCTAAGTTATATTTAGTCTAGCCAATATGTTTCTTTATGGAACTAGACGAGAGTGTTGAAATAGTTGTTGGAAGAGATTTCGAGGATACTAAGAAATATGGGAAAGCTTGCACGCTCTACATAGGTAAGCATCTAGTTGGTGTTGGTGAGGACGCACATCTCACCACCCCCTTATTGCTCGATGCACTAAGGCCACATGTCATCATAATTTGTGGCAAACGTGGGAGTGGAAAGAGCTATAGCATGGGTGTCTTTGTTGAAGAGCTTCTGAAGTTAGAAGAAGAGTACAAGCATAACCTCTGCGCTATCATGGTGGATACCCAAGGAATCTTTTGGACCATGAAATCACCAAGTAAGA
The DNA here is from genome assembly GCA_964623045.1 of uncultured archaeon. Taxonomy (GTDB): domain Archaea; phylum Aenigmatarchaeota; class Aenigmatarchaeia; order GW2011-AR5; family JAHLMP01; genus CAZUUD01. Next base: position 4,772 of record CAZUUD010000034.1, read on the forward strand.
ATATAGCCTTGCTTCAAGAGTGGGGTCTAAGGCCAAATGGATTTGACGTGAAGGTGTACGTGCCAGAAGGTCAGCGAGCTATCTTTGAATCAGCAGGTGTTAGTTTCGATGGGGTATTTTCCGTCAGACCCAGCGAACTAACTTATAGTGATTGGCTAGCTACCTTCAACATAGAGATGCGAAGCATGTTGGGTGTATTATTTCAGCGTGCACTCGAGAAGGTAGGAAAGGATTTCGAGGTTAAGGATCTTGTCTCTGCTATTAATGAGATAGAAGGGTTCGAAACCGAGAAGGCAGTTCTGATGAATTACCTCCACGCTTCCGAAGACTGGGGAATCTTTGGCACCACGGGTATGCCGGAACTACTCGTTCCGGGGAAAGTTAGCATCTTAGATGTATCCCTCACACCCCAGGAGGTGAGAACGCTATTAGTTGCATTGCTTGCTAGGAAGGTATTCCAACGAAGAACTATGGCAAGGAGGATGGAAGAACTAGCAGCAATTGGGGGCGAACGAATAGAGCGCATTCCCATGGTTTGGATTTTCATAGACGAGGCCCATAACTTCATTCCTTGTGATGCTGAGCCTGCTAGTCTTGCTCCTTTGCTCAGAATAGTTAGGGAAGGTAGACAGCCTGGTATCACGTTGGTGTTAGCCACCCAACAACCTAACAAGCTTCATCTAGATGCTCTAGCCCAATGTGACTTACTCGTAGCTCATCGTCTAACGGCAGAAGGAGATATCAATGCCCTTAAATCCATAATGCAGACCTACATAGAATTCGACATAACCCGCTACATGGAGGAGTTACCGAGAGTTAAAGGTGTAGCATTGATTCTCGACGATAATAGCGAACGGCTCTACAAGGTTCGCATAAGGCCACGTCAATCGTGGCATGCCGGCGCCAGTCCAGTAGCTGCGAGTACTATGGTCTAACCTCTACTATGCGTTTCTCTATCCATCTTGCAAGATCTCTGAAGGATATGGAATTATCCAATATCCTCGAGGATATGTAGACCAACTCTCCTTCGCTAGCATCGAAGGAAAATCCATTGAGAGCTAGAACTCGTGTCAGAATGTTTCCACATAATTTCGAGGATTCTCTCCTATCGTTAGCAAAGAAGCACTTTTG
>CAZUUD010000035.1:0-3379 GCA_964623045.1 uncultured archaeon
GTTCAAATCCGGGCGGCCCCATTGCTAGCGAATTTTTGCTTTCTCGAAAAGCTTTTCTGTGACGAAAAGAATGAAGAAAAATGTTAAGTGTTCTCATACCAGTTTATAGGTACTCAAGAAAGTTACCTAAGTTATTAAAAGAGCTTAATGGAGCTGATGTAGAAGTACTTGTAGCAGTAGATGAGCCTACAAAAGCTACAAGAGCTCTGGCAAGAAAATTCAAGAACGTTAGGTTCTTTTTCTCCAATACTAGAAGAGGAAAAGCTAACTCACTCAATGAGCTTCTCCAACATGCGAAAGGCAATGTGCTGGTCTTTCTCGATGCCGATGTAGAAGTTGGAAAGAACTTCCTCCCCAATCTCCAAAAAGCCATGCGGAAATGTGAAGTACTTGACATGATGAAGTTATGTAGAAGAAAGGGACTTGTGGGAAAGTTCTCCCATTACGAGTACTTAGGAATGGTGCTAGGCGCTAAGCTTCTTGCAGGGTTGACGAAAAGGTATCCTTGTATCCAAGGTTCTGCATTTGCCATAAGAAGAGATGTGCTTCGAAAACTTGGTGGGTTCAGAAGAGTGATAGCAGAAGATCTCGATTTAGCCACACGTGCTTATCTAAATGGTGTGAGATTTTGTTTCTCTACTAAAACCTATGTGATTGTAGAACCACCAAGGACATGGAAAGCATGGTTCAAACAGAGGAAGAGATGGTCACTAGGATGCGCTGAGTGGATAGCAATGTATTGGAAATCACTATTAGTAGCGTTACTCAGACATGGAATCTTCATCTTAGTACTTCCAATTCTACTACCAGCCTTACCAGGATTCCTCATCTTCCTCTTGCTTGATAATAGTATTATTTACAAGCTCTTCCTCTTGTTGATCCTTCCCCTCATTTTCGAGCTCAAGTTACTCCCCCTTTTAGCTTTCTCTTCTTCCTTATTTCTCCTATTGAGAGCTACTATCTCCTATCTTGGAAGTTTCCTCGTCCTTTCGCTCATCTTCTATCTCTTCTCCAGAAGAATGGATCTCCCTTTTAGTTTTGCTGAATTCGCAGCATACTTCCTCTTCTATTCTCCCTTAGTCCTCCTAGTTCTCCTATCCTCGATGTTCGAATACTTCCTCTTGAGACGAAAACCAGATGACTGGGTAGTTTAGTTAGGTTTGATTAAGCCCGCCAGCAGAGCTTACGATTATGCTTCTCGACTCTACCAAAGCTCGAGCTGTCTTTTCTCTAGCACTCTTTAACAATCTCCATAATGTACCACGAGATACACCCATTCGTTTTGCTGCTTCTTCTTGGGTCAAGCCCTCTAAATCAACCAAACGTAGGGCCTCGAGCTCAGGAGGAGTTAGCTCGATCGGATTAGGATTCAAACATGGTATTGCTTCGAAGCGTTTAGTTTGAGGAGGTATTCCGAGATAAATTGGAACTGGGGGTCTTCCGCGCCCCCCTCCACGTCTCCATCTCCAACACCAACGTGGCATGAAAAGTTGCAAGCAAAAAGCTTTAAATATTTTGCGTATGCACAAAAATAATATCGTGCATTTGCACAAAAGGTGAGAACCTATGCCTTGGGGATTCGGTCGTGGATGGGGCTGGAGAAACATGTTTTGGCTAACTGGATTGCCAGGTTGGGCTAGAGCAGGGTATTTTGGCTTTCCCTATTTCCCTGCTACGCCAGTGACCCAGCAAACGACCACACAACCAACAGCTCAACAAGCAGCTACTTATCCAGCATATTTGCCTTGGTTCTGGCGTTGTCGATGGTTTCCTTGGCTACCTAGATGGTGGTGGACAGGAATGTATGGACCAGTGACCTGGACCCCTTATGGACCAACGATAGCAACTCAACAAACTGCTCCTAGCTCTGCTGGAACCCAAGATACGAGAGCGTTAGAGCAAGAACTCGCAGCACTAGAGGAAAGCAAACGCCAGTTAGAGCAGGAAATAGAATCACTAAAACAAAGGATAGAAGAGCTTAAACGGAAAGAAAACCAACAATAGAGTAGGTGAATGAGGTGAAGTTAGCAGTTTCGGCAACCGGAAATACGCTAGACGCTGTAGTAGATCCACGTTTTGGTCGCTGTCCTTACTTCATCGTAGCTGAGGTTGAGCAGGGAAAGCTAAAGAGCTTCAGGGCAATTGCAAACCCAGGGGCAGGAGCATTCGGAGGTGCTGGGATAACCGCAGCCCAACTAGTAGCAAATGAGGGTGTAAGCGTAGTACTAACTGGAAATATAGGGCCAAGAGCTTATCAAGTGCTCTCCCAAGCAGGAGTGAAGTTAGTACTAGGTGTGGCTGGCATGAAGGTTCGCGATGCAATAGAGGCTTACCTCAAAGGTGAGCTCAAGGAAACACAAGCTCCACCCATGGGATTCGGACCTGGCTTTGGAGCAGGTATGGGAATGGGAGGTAGATATGGTTTCAGGGGTGGTCGTGGACAGACTTAGAGAAGGAGAAAAAGCAGTTAGAAATGTGCTTCTAGCAAGCCTGGGACTGGCTGCCTTAAAAGGAGTATGTGGTCTCGTGAGTGGTAGTATTGCCCTTCTCAGTGACGCATTTCATAATGCTAGCGATTCACTCACTAACCTAGCATCTTTATTTGGCATAAAACTAGCCCAACGGAGGGCTACTGAGAGATTTCCCTATGGTTATTATAAAGCAGAAACGCTTGCTGCTTTTTTCATTTCATTCTTCCTCATACTCGCTGGTATAGAACTAGCACAAGAAAGTTATTCTAGGTTTTTGTCTCCTATTTCACTTGAGTTTGCACCCATAGCTCTAGCCACAGCCTTGATTGCTATCGTTGCTTCTTACCTCATCTCTAGATACGAGGCAAATGTAGGTAGAAAGACCGGTCTACAGTCAATTGGTGTTCTTGCTAGCGAGGCTAAAGTAGATATACTTACGTCTTCTCTTGTGTTAATTGGGGTCGTTTCAACTTCGTTAGGATATAGTTTGCTTGAGCCTCTCGTGGGATTTCTGATCTCTATGCTAATTCTCAAGATAGGTATTTCTAATGTGTGGCATGCCCTCATAAGTCTAATGGATGTTAGTCCCGAGAAAGAAGTAGTCGAAGGTGTAAGACGAGAGCTAGAAAAGCTCAGCGGAGTTAGTAGCGTTAGTTCCCTGAAGCTGAGACGTGCGGGGCCATTCATCTTTGGAGAGACTACAATCAAAGTGAGAAAACAACTCGATGTGAAACGTGCGCATGAGATAGCAGATCTTGTAGAACAAAGAGTCAGTGAAGCTTTTCCTCAAATACTCTCACTCGTTGTTCACGTAGAGCCTTGGGAAGCTTCGAGACAGAGAGTTGCGGTACCTCTGGAAGAGAATAAAGGACTTAACTCTAAAGTCGCCTCTCGCTTTGGGAGAGCAA
>CAZUUD010000035.1:3389-5758 GCA_964623045.1 uncultured archaeon
ACTTAGGAGAGCCTCTTCATGCTGGTCTTAAAGCAGCTGAGTTTCTACTGCAGAAGAAGATAGAGACTGTGATCACAAAGGAAATAGGAAGCATATCCTTTCATGTGCTCAAATCCAATCTGATCGATGTGTTCAAGGTGAAAGAAGAAAAGACATTAAAGGACGTAGTTGATTCTTATGTAAAGAACAAATTAGAGGAACTTAAACAACCTACTAGAAAGGAGAGTGTTCCACTTGAAGAACTTCCGGGATACATGCGGAACTGGCCACGTGGTTGGGGCGCCAGAAGGAGATGGGGGTGGAGAAGATAAAACAAGTAGCGTGTTTTGGTGTGAAAGGTGGTGTCGGAAAGACCACCTTTGCAATACTCTTAGCCTACAAACTCCTTGAGGAAGGTAAACGAGTTATACTGTGCGATTTAGACGTGGAATGTCCTAATTGTTATCTCTTATTAGGAAAGGAACTAAAAAACGGTGAACCCATCTTTCGAGAATTTCCCAAAATAAGGACAGAGTTCTGCACAGGATGCGGTGCTTGTTCGAAGGTTTGTAGGGAGAATGCTATATTTTGGATAAGAGGTAGAAAGCCCCAGCTCATTCCAGAGCTTTGTAATGGTTGCATGGCATGCCAGCTCGTTTGCAAATCTGGGGCTATAGTAGCGGTTAGGCAAGAGGTTGGAAGGTTCTTCGTAAACGAGGTGGAAAGAGATATGATTTTGATCACTGGCGTTAGCGATGTAGGAATAACTGAAACCTCGCCAATCGTAGATTGGACCAAACGAAAGACCGTTGAGATAGCAAGAGAGCGTGGTTACGATACGATAGTATTCGATCTTCCTCCTGGTATGCATTGCAACGTCGTCAAGGCATTAATGGGGTGTGAACTGGCATATGCTGTTACCGAACCAACCCCTTTGGGTGCTTATGATCTAGAGCAAGCTCTCAAGCTTGCTAAGCGATTAGGCATTGAGGTTAGAGTAGTTTTGAATAAATCTGGATGTGGAGATAGAACTAGAATAGAAAACCTCGTGAAGAACTTCGATGTACGAATTGATGTCGAAATCCCCTACGACAGACGCATAACAGAAGCTTATTGCAGAGGTGATCTCAGAAGTATAATGGGTCTCGTGAAGTGGCATTTATGAAAGGAAGCTACGTTTTGGTAATAGAAGTCAGACGACCTATTAGTATCAAAGTAGGGTCGCTCGGAAGGATCTCCTTCGATAAGGGCTACTATTGTTACGTTGGTTCTGCGATGGGAAGAGGGAGAAGCCTAGAATCGAGAATAAGTAGACACTTAACCCGAAAGAAAAAGCTCAGATGGCACATAGATTACTTACTCCGCAGAAAGGAGTCAGAAATCGTGCTGATACTTTGTTTCAGGAGTCAAAGGAGAATAGAGTGCGAGTTAGCTAAGAAGCTTAGCAAATGTGCTTCTGGTTATGTCTCAAAGTTTGGATCAAGTGATTGCAAATGCAAGAGCCATCTCTTTTACTTCTCCAATTACTCTGAACTGCGGAATGCTTTAGCGTCTCTTTTAGGTGTTAGAAATGCAGGTCGTAATAGCTAGTGGAAAGGGAGGCGTTGGGAAGAGCATGCTTGCAGCCTCTCTAGCGGTGCTTTTCTCGCGAGAGAAAAGACTAGTGGCTTGTGATTGCGACGTAGATGCCCCGAATCTTGCAATATGGCTCGGAATAAAGCATGCTGATAGGAGCTTTCGCATAGCAAGCTCAGAGAAGGCAAGAATAGTAAAGGAGCTTTGCAAGGGCTGTGGGGCTTGTAAGGAAGTTTGTAGATTTGGGGCAATAGAAAAGGTTGGAAATACCTATCGCGTCAATAGGCTTCTTTGCGAGGGTTGTGGGGCCTGTGCAGTAGTTTGTAAGGCCGGAGCAATAGAGCTGTATGAGGTAGAGAACTGTACCGTAATGGTGAACGAAAGCTCTCGAGATTTCCCGGTAATTTGGGCACAACTCGATGCTGGTGAGAGTGGTTCAGGAGAGGTAGTTGAGAAACTGAAAGAACTCGCCACTAGCTACGAAAGCGAGCTCGTGATCTACGATGCCCCTGCTGGAATAGGTTGTCCAGTCATAGCTGCGATTCGCGGTTGCGACTTTGCACTACTCGTCACGGAGCCTACGCAAACTGGGCTGCAAGACTTGGAGAGAATACTGAGCTTAGTTAGGCATTTCAACATAAAGCATGCAATCGTGATAAACAAGCGTGGATTGAATGAAGAGATAGAAAGAAGGATTTTAGATCGCTATGGCGAGTTCGTTATAGGAAGCATTAGCTATGATGAAGCTGTCGTAAAGGCTCTTGTTAACATGAGACCAGTAATAGAATTCGGAGGCAGAGCAAGCAATGAAATAG
>CAZUUD010000036.1:0-5554 GCA_964623045.1 uncultured archaeon
ATTAGCTACGTTAGATGTGCAAGTGATCCCGTTCTTGCTAACGAGCGTTGCCTGAACTTGGAGATCGACGAAACCCCGATTAGAAACCAAAATAGCCGGCGTACCCGCAGAAGAAAGATAGATCTTATCTATAGCTACGGCAGCATTTGCACAACCTATTGCTCGCGAAGTCTGGAGTGAAGTATTAGTTGTGGTTGTTCCGAAAAAGCTAGTGAGCCAGCCGCTTATGGTGAATGCTACTGCAACTGTGAAGGCTACTAGTAGAACCGCTGTCGCTAGCGGAGAAATTCCGTGCATGAATTTCTAGCCTTACCTAAGGCATCAAAAATATTTTGACTTCTAGAGCATTCGACTCTTTCTACACCCTAAGTTCCTCTCTTACTCAACCTCAACCTAAATTTGAGTGTATTGATGATATTTGAACGCTTAGCCGCGAGAAATCCCAATAAAGCTCCTGCGATGAACGCTAAGCCCATCGTAGAGGCTGAAGCTACGGCCGCTGTGGTTGGGTAAGGGCTCGTCCCCTCGAGCTCGGTTATTCGTTCCGTGAGGTTAGCTAGATTCTCTCTCAGCTCCGAAGCTAAGGTCTCGTTGACGGCTTCTAAAGCTTCGTAGATAGAGGAGATACTCTGGTTGATCAGGTTAGATAGCTTCGCAGTATGATTAGAGAAGAGCTCGCTAATTCGCTTAGCTTCATCGCGCTCCCTCCTAAGTTGTTGAACCTCCTCTGGAGAGAGAGTTACTAGCAATTTTATTCGCGAAATTGCAACATCATTAGCTAGGATAACAACCTCGTACTCGCCTAGCCTATCACCTGCTACCAAAGTTATTGGTAAGAGAACTTGTGAATACGGATTGAGCTCGAGCTCGTATCTATTCGTTAGCTCCCCACCGAAACGCAGGTGTTCACAATCTCCTGCACAGGTGAGATTGATGCTCACCAAGTTTGCTTCGTCGTTCTGAAGGGCTAGAAAAGTTGTAGTGCTACTATTCTGAACTAGCACCAACTCCATGGTCTGTTGCTCTTCGGGCAGACGCAATGCAAAACCGAGCGGGAGCAAAAACGCTAGCCAAAGTATTACCTTTAAATATCGAGACATGATTTCTACTAGGAGGTCGTTTTAATAACCTTTAGTCCTCCTTCACCCTTATCTTGGAGAACTTCCTAAGTAAGGACTCGAAGAGTTTAGCTATTTCTGTTCCCTCTTGGGTCAGGCTCAAGTACTTAACTCTACCCTCCTTCTCGAATTCTATTAGACCATATTTCTTGAGCTCATTTAGTAGCTTGACCACATGAGAGTAGGTGCAATCTATCTCCTTCGCCACTACGCTAACGTACTTCTTATTGCTCCCGAGCAGAGATATGAGCAAATGAACTGGTTTCTTTCTCAGGAAGATCCCTTCGAGCTTCGGTTTTGCTGATCTTGCTGGCATTAGAACCACGATTTTTTATTTTCTCTCCGATTTAAATATTTCTCAACTCTCAAAGCCTTTTCCTCAAGCGTTCTAATAAAATTGCCGCTATCAAAACTGCGAAGCTCGTTATCACGGCAAAGGTGAGATTGGTTGTACCTATACTAGGAGTTAGCAAGTACTCGCTGGCGTGATAGAGGATTAGTGATACTCCAAATGATATTGCAAGCAGTCTGCTGTAAATAGTTAGTCTTACCCGCTTGTTCAGAAACTTTCCAGTGAAGAAGAATAGAGAAGCTAGGAAGAGGCTCGGAATGGCCGAGTTGATGAATGCTAATGTCGGTTGCACAACCCCAGCATAGCTCACGGCCTTTCTGTATCCCATCACTATGCCTACGGCAAATAACACTAGCGCTAACACGTAAAGCAGAAAAGATGCCCTTCCTTTTCTAAGGGAGAGAGAAGTCTCTCTAATCATTGAGGCTAGCATTCCCTCTAGGTTAAAGGCCCTTACCAATAAGTAAAGACCTACTACGAAAAGGATGAAACTCAGTCCCATGGATCCGAAGATAGCTAGGATTATGAGGGCTATTGCAGGTAATCCCAAAACCACACGTGCTTGCTCAGGTTTAGAGAGAAGTTCCTTCCAATAGCTCTTAATTAGATAGTAGCTCGTCTCCACGTTCTCGCTTTGCCTCACCACGACGCGCTGAACGCTTGTTATCGGAATGAGCGATTGGATCACGGGCAGGACGATCTCATCGCTCGTTCCATCGCTCACTACAATAGCTTCTTTGGCATTCGTTCGCTTCAACACTTCCTGGAGTTGCTCCCTTATCGCCATGTCACTCTTTAATCCAAGCTCCCTATCTCCAGTGAGAATCGCTACTTGTGAATTAGGCAAACTACGCTTGAGTTTTATTGCAGCATAGATCGCATTTCCGTCGCTTTCCGTGGGATCTACTAACAACAGTTGCTTCGCTGCCTTCAAGCAAGCCCTTTCTCCAACCACGGGACCTTTGATACCAGCCTTCTCTCCTAAGTCATTATCCCTATCTATACAAAGCACTAGAATCCTCGCCATGAATTTTTATTCCTCTTCTGGAATTTTTATCGATGGTTCTACCCTTAGTGTTGACTAGGGATTATTACATCTTCGAGTTGGGAGGGTTTAGCAAGCAGATAGGCGAAACTCAGGCAGCTATATCGAAGCGTGATCTCGAAGTATTGAGGCTTCGTCTCTATAAGAATGCTCTAATCTATCCCTTGGGTAGAAAGCGCATCCCTATACTCTTCCGAAAACCATTCGTTCTAGTTCCAGCAGAGGAATTAGGTTTGTATCCAGAACGGGGTTCCATCCTCCTTTCTCGTTATCGTCTCGAATATAAGGATAACATCATCCATCTATCTCCCCTACCGGAATTCCTCGAGAAAGGATCTTACCTCGTCGTTAACACCCTCTTGAGTAGTTTAGAGTAGAAGTTCCACTACGAGAAACGTCACGATGATAGAGACCAAGGTGCCTGCAATCAGTTCCGAGAGGCTGTGTCTCCTTAACTTTAGTCTAGCAAGAAATACTGGAATCAAGCATAGATAAAGTATAGCATAGCTAGGATTGAGTAGGAGCACTAGTGCCGTAACTGGACCTGCCACACCTGCAGCGTGAATACTAACCTTCCATCTCAGGGTCAGCAAGAGTAAAGCTAGGGCATTGAAGCAATAGCAAAGCATGAGGACTACTGCTGCAAAGGAAAGATCTAAGTAGTGGAGTAGTATAGCACCTATCAAATAACTCATCGATGCCAAAGCCAGCGGTTTAGGTCTTAGCTCTCGTTCTATGAGCTCATAGGTTACGTTGTGGTTTGACTTCAGGAGCACTACGGTTAGCGAAGGTAGGATGGTCGCAAATATCACTGCTATCAATATAGTTTCGATCGAGGCTATCAAATCTCCTAGCTGAAGGGCTAAGATCGAGAATGCTAGTAATGCGAAGATGGGAGCACTGAGTAAGTAGGAGATGTTTATCCATAGACGTTTGGACATAATTCAGAAAATAAGGAATTAGGAAAATTAAAAACGATAAGTTAACTAAAGACATGCTCAGGGTGATAAATCGCAGGGCCGGGATGCGAACTCATGAGCTCCTCAAACGTCCCAGGCGAGGCTGTTGGATAGATCTAGAAGCTCCTAGTAGAAATGAACTGGAGAGCATAGCAAAGTTACTCGAAATAGCTCCTGAGGAGCTAGCGTCCCTGCTCGATGAGAGGGAACCACCTAAACTCGAGAAGAGTAAACAGCAAGTCGTCGTTACCGTGTTAGTTCCCTATACTAAACGAAAAGGTATGGGAATCTCCACGCTGACCATACTAATCAAGGATGGGTATCTAATTACGCTTCACAAGCGCAAGCTCGCGCCCATAGATGATTTCCTGGAAGGAAGGGTGAAGCAATTCCAAACCGATAAGCGTCTAAGACTGCTGATCCAACTGCTTGCTAGGATCGTTGCAAATTTCGTAACCCATCTAAAGCTGGTCGAGAAATCCATGGAAAGGGCGGAGGGTGAACTCTTCACTAGTATGCGGCCCCAGAGTATACTAGACATATGGGAAGTGAGAAGGACCATAATCCAATTAAATGACGCTGTGATGGCAAACGATAGAGTCTTGACTATGATCCTTCGCGGAAGGGGACCTAGGTTGTACAAGGAAGATAGAGACGTGATAGGAGATCTCGTATTAGAGAGCAGACATCTCACTAGGGTACTCTCACTCTATACCGAGCTCTTAACTAATACCATGGATGCCTACGTTTCCCTGATCTCGAATAACCTCAACATAGTTATGAAGCGTCTAACCTCGCTTGCGATGATAGCAGCAGTACCTACGATCCTCAGCAGTCTCTATGGAATGAACGTTCGCTTACCCTTTGCGGAGAATCCGAACGCTTTTTCGATAATCCTGCTTCTCTCAGTAATTCTATCGCTACTCCTCTTAGTGATATTCAAACGCCTAGATTGGATCTAGCGCTTTACGTCCTCTATCCCTCTTTCCGTTATCCTAAATACCGCTTCTCCTTCGGGCAGATGGGGAGAATCTACCAATCTAGCTATGCGCTTGTTCTCCCTTCCTTTTCGTAAATATATCCTGAACATAGCAGCATGCGCAAGGACGTGACCACCAACGGCCTGGGTTGGGTCTCCAAACAATATATCTGGTCTTGCCATGACCTGATTGGTAACGTAAACGGCTATGTTATAGGCATCCGCTAATCTCTGGAGGAAGTGCAAGTGGCGATTGAGTTTTTGTTGCCTAGCAGCGAGCTCTCCACGACCCACATAATCCGCGCGAAAGTGCGATGTGAGAGAATCTATCACTAGTAGCTTTATGTTCTTCTCAGGAATTATCTCCTTAGCCTTCTCTACGAGTAGTATTTGGTGATCGCTGTTGAAAGCCCTACCAACGTAGATGTTTGCTAGAACTTGCTTAGGATCTAATCCCTTGGCTTTGGCTATTTGAGCTACTCGTTCTGGTCTGAACGTCGATTCCGTATCTATGAATAGACATGCCCCGTTCAGTCCACCGGCTTCTTCTGGTAGTTGGACGTTGACAGCAAGCTGCAGACCGAGTTGGGTCTTACCAGAGCCGAAGGGGCCATACGCTTCGGTAATAGCACGTGTTTCTACTCCACCACCAAGTAATTGATCTAGTGCCTTGCTTCCTGTAGTTATCTTGACAACACCTTTCCGCTTCTCGTAGAGCTCATCTGCACGTTCGAACCCCATCTTAAGCTGCTTTCGCGCAGCCTCGATTATCTTCGCCGCTTGCCCCTCCCCTAGCTCGCACACCATGGCCAGTTCTCCGGGTGAGGCTGTTGCTATGGCCATTAGATCCAAGTACCCAGCTTCTCTTAGCTTTTGTGCAGCCTTCGGACCGACACCGGGTAACCTCTCGAGATCGAACTCGCTTCCATTCATAAGACCACGATAAGCTGTTAGGAAGTAGTTTTAAAAGTTCAGACTCATTCCTTGAGCTTCGCAGAGAGCTTTTCCACCTCACCTAATAGGCGTTCTATCTCTCTTCTCGTATCGAGTTCTCTCACCTCGTTTACGACGAACTCCAGACGCTCGAAGAGTTTATTGTAC
>CAZUUD010000037.1:0-624 GCA_964623045.1 uncultured archaeon
GAATCTATCGACACAAAAAAGTCTACTTCCAATGTGCAGGAATCTCGCCAAGAGAAGCAAGAGAGCTCCTAGATATATGCACAACTCATGGAAATATTCCAGAACCAATTAGAGTGGCCCATCTCGTTGCGAGCGGACTATCAGGCGAGTCTAAGGGAAGACCTTAAATCTAAAGACGAAGGTGAAGAATATGGATAGACTCTTAAGAGAACTGAAAGACTTTCTCTTAGCATTTATCCTTGCACTCCTCATCTACAAGGGATTAGGAATAGCCCTTGCTACGCCCATCCCACTTACTAGCGTTACCAGTATAAGCATGCTTCCTAGTCTACATCCAGGCGATCTAGTCGTGGTAGCGGGAACGAAATCGCCAAAGGTAGGCGACATAGTCATATATTCTGCAGACTGTCCGCTCTTACCAAAGGAAGACGTCATTCACAGAGTGATTGAGATCAACGAAACCCATCTGATAACTAAGGGTGATAACAATCTTACAAATCCCAAGCCAGATCCATGTCCAGTAAGACTAGATCAAGTCAAGGGAAAGGTAGTACTTGCCATACCAATCTTAGGTTATCCGAGACTTCTGCTCTACTACACTCTCGGGATTTAAAACCCTTACGT
>CAZUUD010000037.1:634-5392 GCA_964623045.1 uncultured archaeon
AAGAATCTGCAGGTGAGGTCCCATGGCAAGAAGGAAGAAGCAGACGGAACCCCAGCTGAGTAAAACGAGTTCTCGAAACAAGACTTGTCTTAATTTTAATTTTCTGTTCTTGATAACTTAACCTCATGGAAAAAAGAGTTCTATTGCTAATATTCTGTTTTCTTCTCGTTCTACCCTTAGCAAGAGCTAGAGTAGTAGAGTACGAGTTGACGATAGAGATCGAAGGAGGAGATGTGGCTAGGTGGAGAGCTTCCTTAAGCTACGATACTCCCATAGAAAGAAGCAGCTATTTCATAATTTCAAGAATAGGAGAGGTTCAGGTAACTGCTGATAGTACCCAACTGACTTGTGAAGTAAGAAAGGAAGTCATAGGTACCTCTATCCTCTGTAAGGATCTCCACACGAAGGAGATAACCTACGAGTTTTTGGCCTATGATGTTTTGGATATGGTTGGTGGTATAAGAAGGTTTACTTACTCTTTACCCATAACGACGATTGTAGACAGATTGGAGATCGTTGTGAAGCTTCCACGTGGTGCGGAAATAGTAAGCAAGGAGAGATTAGAAAAACTAGGGTTGGTTCCTATCACTCCAGAGAATGCTACTATTACCAGTGATGGAAAGAGAATAGTGGTGAAGTGGACCTTCCTTTCTCCACCCCTCGGAACGGATATAGATATATCGATTTTCTATGAGGAGCTTAGCGATGCGATGAGGTTAATCACAGTTGGGGTAGTCTTAGCTTCCATAGTTGCAGTATTCGTCTTGGCACTTAGTTTCAGGGAAAGAGAGAAGGCAAGACAGCTAATGAGAATTTTAACTCCTCAGGAGAGGGCAATAGTAGAATTGTTATCGAAATCTCCTAGAAGACAACTGGATCAAAAGACCATCGCGAGGCGTTTAGACCTTTCCAAATCTAAGACATCGAGGCTGATAAGGAGCTTGGCTGAGAGAGGAGTAGTAGAAGTTGAACGAAGAGGAAGAAACAATAGAATTAAGTTAAAGCTATGATCGCCAAGAGAGCTGTCTTTCTATATCAACATGAAGCTTGAACTTCGTTCTACATTCGCCTAGTTGATCGCCTACGAGCTCGAGTTCCTTTAACTTCCATTTCCCTAAACCGCTCTCCGCACAGAACCACAAATATCCTACATCTTCGAACTTCACCCCCATAACTTCGCAACCCACTCTATCAGCGGCGACAGGATCTGTACTAGCTATGGCAACGCCAGAATTTATTGGCTCGCCGTTAACAGGCCCATTTCCTTGCATCCCTATTATTCCATCTATACTTGCTAGTTCTATGTGAAGACGTTGGGCCAATAAGAAGAGATTATAGTTGATTGCCTTAACGCCCTGATGAACTTTAGATTTGTCTTCTTTCTTCACAGCTCCCATTAGGATGTTCTTAAGAGAAAGCGTTACCACGACTTCATCATGAGTCTTTAACTTGGCAGCAGAGATCACGAAATTCTCTCTCGAGAGGAGGAGTTTCGAAACTCTTACTGGAAGAGGCACAAATTTCCTATTTACTAAAAAGATGGTTTCAAACTCTTCCTCCTCGAGATCGACTAGCTCTACATCATATTCCTTACAAAGCTCTAGATAACCGAAATTCCTATATCCACTAAAGGTATCTCCGATAGCTGCCGATTCTGCTATTAAGATCTTCCCGTCGAAGGAACTCCTCAGGAAATCTAGGATAGCCCTTATGTGGTCGACATGAGTAGCTGCTAGCTGGTTCCTTGTAGAGACGAAGTTCGGTTTTATGATAACTCGCTTAAATCTCCTAAGATTACCCTTAACTTCATCCTCTATCAATTGGAGCGAACGTAAAATGGTATTGTATCTATCTCTGCCTTTCACTAATGCTACCTTTACCATCTACACAATTTCCCAGAAGTTGTTTAAGCATAAAGAAGGAGTTCACTTTTTATGCCAAAGCTGGTATTTCTAGGGACAGGAGGAGGCGGAAAGGTAACCTTTACCCAAGTAAGAGCAACTGGAGGAATATATACAGATTTAGATAAGGTGAAGTTTATCATAGATCCTGGACCAGGATCGCTAGTTCATCTAAGAAGACTCAAACTAAGAGATCCAGAAGGTATCTTGCTGAGTCACTCACATCCAGATCACTACACCGATGTAGACGTATTACTAGACGGAATCAGCGAGAAATACAATAGCTCCTTCTTGATAGCTGAGCGTCACTGTCTAGAAGGCGAAAACATGTGCGTGAACAAATACATGCAACGAAAGGTAAGGCGATGTATCGGAATGGAAGCAGGAGACGAAGTGGAAATAGTTGAAGGTATAAAGGTAATAGCAACGGAAAGCAGACACTACGTTCCATGTATCGGATTTAGAATAGAAGGAGAAGTTATAATCGGATATGTAAGCGACGGTCCTTACTTTGAAGGCCAAGAAAAGAACTTCGAACGATGCGACTTAATAATCTTCAACGTCCTGGTACCAAAGGGCTATAAACCGAAAGAACAAAAACACATGAACATAGACGGTGTTATAGAGTTCATCCAGAAATTGAAGCAGAAACCGAAGCTAGTCATACTTCAGCACTTCTCTTTTTGGATGTTGAGGAGTAACGTTTACCAGCAGGCGAAGTACGTTGAGAAAGCTACAGGCGTTCGTTGCATTGCTGCTAGAGATTTCATGCGAATAGACCTCTCAAATATAGCAGAAGAACAGCAGAAGTTACAGAAGTATGCGGGAGACTTACATTGAGACTTTTATTTACTACTTTTCAATAACTTCATGCAGTGGAATATCTCAAAGGAGTTCTATTCCTTCTTGAAGAAGCACAATCCATTTCACAATAAGAAACTCATATTTGGAGATGATTTCTCGATAAATGGGGAAGAGTACGAGATAGTTGGAGTTGGTGTAGCATATGTTGGAGTTGAAGAGTTCCTAGAGATAGATGATCCAAAAGATAGTAAGGAACTCAATGAAACCATTTGGGCTAACGGGAAAAGATTCGAGAAGGGTGAACGGAAGAAGAGACGAACGCTTCACGCCATTCTCGGAAGAAGGATAGATGAAATAGCTGAGGGCTTAGGGCAAGAAAGGATAGCCGGAGTAGTACTTTGCAATTATTTCTCGAAGAAATTACTCGAAGAATGTGTTAGGAGCTGTACATCCGATCTCTTCTTCACCACTATACCAGCAAAAATAAAAAAAGGCAAAAATAGGCGACGAAAACCGCTGAGAGAACAACCCAGAGAGTATAGGTGGAAGGAATATGTTGGTCTTATCGGAAAGAGACTCCTGAAGGAATTGATAAGTTGATAAGAGTTTCTCCTAAAGAAAGCTATGACACTTGTATTTGAAGATCGAGTATACGGAAAAATAACAATAACAGAAAGGGAGGTACTCGATGTGATAAACACTCCAACTTTTCAGAGACTTAGGAAAATAGGGATGGCCGGATATGAGCTTTTCCTATCTCAGAATCATCCACTATCTAAGCTACGTGCCAATCGCTTTGAACATTCAATCGGAGTTTGGTACCTTCTCAAGACGCTAGGCGCAAGTAGAGAAGAAAAAATAGCTGGTTTGCTTCACGATATCTCAATTCTAGCACTTGCTCACATAGGAGACTGTGTGTTTGGTAGATTTGAGACACAGGACTATCACGATGAGATCAAAAGCTCATTTCTGGAGCAAACGGAAATTCCTAGGATACTTGCGAAGCACGGAATAGATATAAAGGATGTACTCGACGAGACGAAGTTCGGTCTTCTTGATCGAAAGCACCCGGATCTCTGTGCAGATAGGATAGATTACTCTCTTAGGCACCTAGTGGAACTGAGAAAGATAGATCGAGAAGAGGTAAGGAAAATATTAGCATCCCTGAGAGTTTACAATGGCGAGATAGTTTTTTCTAGCTTTAACGTAGCGAGACAATTTGCATATCACTATCTTTACTTAAACCAGAACTATTATTGTACTCCACTTCAAGCGAGCGTGTTCACACTCATAGCACAAGTGGTCAGGGAAGGGATGGAGAAGGGCATAATCGATGAAGTGGACCTCTTCACGACTGATGACGTAATTTACAGGAAGTTGCAGAGTTGCGATGATGAGGAAATTCGGGATGCTCTTAGGAAAATACACAACCTTGCGGTAGTGGAAGAGTCAAATGACTATGAAATGCATGTAGTCAGTAAAGCAAGGTGGATCGACCCAAAGGTAATTAAGAAAGGGAAGATCTACAGAGTGAGCGAAATAGACGAAGGATATAAGACTGCAGTAATGAAGTGGCTTGATACTGCTAAGAGAGGATTTAAAGTTAGAATAATTTGAACTCAAGACAAATTAATAGTCAAGATACCTAGCTAAGAGATAACCGCCTATTCCTATTATTATCGGAACTCCCACTCCAAAGAACAGATAAGTTGCAATATCTGTCCCTAACTTGTAATTTATAGGGCTCATCTTCTCCATGTAGTAATTGAACATTTGAGATTTGCTAACATTCGAGACGGTTTTATCAGCAACGCATTTCATGAATTCACTAAGATATTTATCTACTGAATCTCCAATGTGATCTCTTAATGCGAATAGAACTCCAGTAGATGCACCCAAACCTCCTAATTTAGCAAGCTTACTTTTAGCGCCCATTTCTCGCTTAAATCGCAATACATTTTAAGCTTTGAGTATTACGCCCGGGGTGGGATTTGAACCCACAAGGGGCAAAAGCCCCACCAGCTCTCCAGGCTGGCGCCATAGCCAGGTTAGG
>CAZUUD010000038.1:0-5257 GCA_964623045.1 uncultured archaeon
ATAAAGGTGGATCCCATCATTCTCTCAGCAGAAAGAGTTGCACCTACCTTCGAAAATGGTTCTTTTTCATTGCGATTTAGCCTGAATCTCTCGCCAGAACTAATCTGCGTGACCCTAAATGGCACCGATTATTGTGATTTCGTCTTTCCAAATCCAGACTTCTATCTCGAGCGAGAAGGTAGACCACTTGTTCCTGTGTTCGTAAAGGAATTCGTCTTACCCACTCATGCCGAGCTCTTAGATCTCAACGCAACTTACCGTTCTGCTTCGAGGAAAGTAAATCCGATGTTAATAGAGTATCCTTTCTCCTCGTGGGAAGGTAATTTCACCGTTTTTCCCAAAAGAAGCGTTTATCTATCCAGAATTAGATTACTTGATAATCGTAGCTTAGTAAGGATCTTTCTGATTCCAATAAAATACACTAACTTGACGGATGGTATTCTGGCCACCATCTACAACTTCACGATTCTTCTAAGATATACTGCACCCGTGGAAATAGAAGATGTAGAAGTTCAAGAAGAAGCTTTTCTCTTTCAACCAGTTAAGATTAGGGTAAAGGGGAGAGGTTACTGCAAAGGAGAAATGATCGTAAGAGTAGAGAACGACGAAAGGGTTGAAGATTTGAAGAGAGCTGTGACATTAGAGGGAACTTGGGATGAAGTCTTCTACTTCACCCCATCTAGAGAAGGGTTTCATGGAGTGAGTGTTGTCTTAGATTGTGGTGTTAGATTTGTAGGACCTAGAGAAACTTCCTTCTTCGTTCGATTGGTCCCATCAATCACTGAGGTTCCTTCTTTCAGAACGAAACACACCTTTGGAAAAGATTTCGTAGAAATTCTTTATCTCTCGCCACTCTACAGTTTCTCCTGTAGGTTTCAAAACAGTTCCACTACTTATATCCTTGTAACTCCTGAGTATAAGTTCGATCTCATAGTTAGACCTTCTTCCACTCTAGAACGTTTATCGACATCTAAAACAGTCTTTCTTCGTTTCACGAATTCGACCATGAATCTAGAGAAGCTTATGTCTCCCTATGGATCTTTCGAAAGAAGAAAATTCTTAGGAAGTGTCGAGATAGAGGCCGACGGGGATGAAACGAAATTAGAACTACTAGAAAATTGGTCAAAGAAATTACTTCTTACTACCAGGAGAAGTGTGGAAAGTTTGGCTGCAACACTATGTA
The DNA here is from genome assembly GCA_964623045.1 of uncultured archaeon. Lineage (GTDB taxonomy): Archaea > Aenigmatarchaeota > Aenigmatarchaeia > GW2011-AR5 > JAHLMP01 > CAZUUD01. The sequence continues at coordinate 1,184 of CAZUUD010000038.1, forward strand.
ATCTTTCTTCACGTGAACTTCACATGTCTTGGCCGTGAAGTATGAATTTAGTCAAAGAAATCAATTTAAGTAAGAAACTCTAATCTCTTTCTAGCTGTTGGGGGCATTAGGAGGCACGAACTAGGGGGCGATCTTAAGGAGTATGCTTTTCTCCTTGATAGACTAGATTAGATGTTGCTGTATATAAATGGATTTTTATACAGCAACATATAGGTTTTGAAAGATGGTGATGATGTGCCGGCACATCTTGACCAAGTCTCGCTTCATAGAATGAGCAACAATAGTGAAATCGAAGAGTTTGAAGCGTACAAAGCAAGAATAATGGTTCTTGGTATTGGTGGGGCTGGCTGTAATACAGTAACAAGACTCACGAACAAGGGAATTCTTGGTGCCACCACAGTTGCCGTGAACACAGATGCAAGGCATTTGCAGATAAGCAGGGCACACAGGAAGCTCCTGATAGGAAGAGAACTTACTCGAGGATTAGGAGCTGGTGGATATCCAGAGATAGGAAGAAAAGCTGCAGAGGAGAGTAAGAGTGAGATCAAGGAACTACTCAAAGACGTAGACATGGTCTTCATAACCTGCGGACTGGGTGGTGGTACAGGTACTGGGGCTTCGCCTGTAATAGCTAGGATTGCAAAGGAACAAGGAGCCATAGTAATAGGAGCTGTCACATTGCCCTTCAAGATAGAAGGAGCTAGGATTGCAAAAGCAGAGGATGGCTTAGTTAAGCTCAGAGAATATTGTGATACCGTAATAGTAATTGAGAATCAGAAATTGTTGAAGATAGCGGGCAATCTACCACTTCAAGAGGCATTTGCTGTGGCCGATGACCTCATAGCGACCATGATCAAGGGAATAACTGAAACCATTTCTCAACCCTCGCTGGTGAATTTAGATTATGCAGATGTAAAGGCTGTGATGCGTGCTGGTGGAGTAGCAGCAATAGGCGTTGGTGAAAGCTCGAGTGAGCGTAGAGCACAAGAGGCTGTAATGAAAGCTCTGCGCCATCCCTTGCTCGAAGTCGACTACAGTGGTGCTACTGGAGCATTAATTCAGATAATCGGAGGTAATGACCTCAGACTAGATGAGGTTAATGAAATAGGAGAAACCGTTTCCAGAAATCTAGACCCAGAAGCACAGGTCATCTGGGGCGCTAGAATCTTGCCTGAAATGGAAGGGAAATTACAGGTAATAACCATAATCACTGGCGTTAAGTCTCCCTACATCCTTGGCCCAGCCCGAAAGGAAGAGCTTCAAACTGCAACGATTAGTGAACAATTAGGAATAGAGGTAATAAAGTAGCTAGTTTTCTCTTTTCTTTTTTAGCTTCTTATTTCAAATCCCTCATAGACCTCCTTAGCTTCAATTGGTTTCACTGATAGTTTCTCCACCCTAGCTGTGGGTGGGCCGCGAAGGGTCAAGATCAATAGCTTGGCTACGTTTGTCTCATCTCCTTCAAACACGGCCTCTACGCTGCCATCTCTCCTGTTCTTCACATATCCTCTAATACCTAGTTGATCAGCTTTCCGCTTAACGTAACTTCTAAAACCAACTCCTTGTACTAGGCCATAGATCTCTACTAGGACACGCATTTCTAAGAGTAGGATTTTATCTTAAGAACCTTTCTAATCCTCTCTCCTTAAGCCTAGACTCATTTATTCCTAGGGCAGCTAGCACGCGCATAGCAGCCGGTATGACTTGTCGATCTATGTAGTATTCTTCGTCCACGTCTTCGAGCGTCACGTACTCTGCTGGCTCAGCCCTATCCGATATGCTCCCCTTACCCTTCGTTATGACGAACATTATGATGCTTCCCTCACCTACTATCTCGCCTCTTTCCAGGAGTTTCTTAGCAGCAATCACATGGGGTGAGATCTGCTTATACTCTCCCAGCGGCTTAGTAAGCTGCTCGTAGATTATCAGATCTTTGAGCTTGATTCGTTTCGATCTTAAATCAGTTATCACCTTCCTCACGTATTCTACTGCTTTTTCCACGTCCATCTCCTTAAGTACGTAAAGTAAGACGTTTCGCTGTACTTCCTTAGCTAAGTTGCACCAATCCCTTCGGACGGTTTCTAGTCCTCGGATCAATAGCTCCCCACTTTCGCTAAGTAAAGCGTAGCGCTTCTTGGCAGTACCATAGCCTATACCACGGGGAATGAATATTCCACGAATGTAGAAATCCTGAAGCTCCAATCTCATCACACCGGGTAACTTACTATTTATTTGCTCTAGGAACCCTAGTACTCTTTCCTTGAACTTCTCCATGCTTTCTCCTTCTTTCGATTTTAGGAAGCAGCTATCTGTATCGCCATAGATGACAGTAAAGCCATTTGCTTCTGCTTTCGAAATAACGTTCTTGATGAAGTGTCTACCTAGGGCAGCTATGCTTTCTGCACAAGGTTTACAATAATATCTAGCGCCCGCAAATCCGAACATCCCATAGCAGGCATTAGCTATGATCTTTAGCGCGTATTGCCTCGTGTCTAGAAGCTTGTATTCGAGCGTTCCCCGCTTCGCTTTCTTGAGTTTTCGTTTGATCTCGCTCCTTCGTTCGATGAGTTCTCGAATCACAGTGGCTACAAATCCCTTCTTACGTTTGCATATCCAATGCTTAGTCTCTGGCACCTTAGTTCCGTCTCCTTCGCAACAACTACAGTTAACTGTTTCTGGGGATATATTAAAACTGGCTATGATCGTTGGATATAGCGATTTGAAATCTACTACTGCAATATTTTCGTGAAGTCCTGCTATAGGTTCCTTAACGAACCCCCCAACATAGGTTTCGCCTCTTCGCTTGAGAATCTCCTCGTGCTTGGGTTGATTCGGAAGCACTTCTCCAAACTCTCTCGCCTTCCTCATCAGATACCATTCTACCAATTGTCCGTATGTCATCCTAGAAATGTCGAACAAACTCTGACCAACAACCGAAGCTATTTCGAGTACTTGAGGAAGCAAGAGTTCTGCTAGTCTGTAGGTTAGTTCACTATCCTTGAGACAATAAGCGGCTAATTTACTCAGATCACGACGCTTCTTCATGCTCTCTAGCATCTCTTGGTAATCCATCTCTATCTTCCTGTCTCCTAAGAGCTCCGCCGATACAGCGTCGAGTGTTAGAACTTCAGTTTGTAAGTGGGGAGATAGAATATTACTCACGAAGCGAAATACGTCAAAATGGAATCTTCCACTTACCTTTGCGCTACTTTCTCTTGCCCTTCTAGAGAGTTTGGGAATAGCCCCATCTCTTCCCAAAGCAAGTTTCACTTTGAGTTTCTCTGCCCTCTCGAGAAGTATACGAAAATCGAAACCGTCTCCATTAAAGGTCGCAATTACATCAGGGTCTATTTCGTTGACGAGTTCTACAAAGCGGTGAAGTAAGCGCTCCTCCGTACCAAGTTGCTCTATGTATTTCCCCTTCACATCTAGTGTGGTCAAGACACGTTTGAAATTCTCAGAGAAAAGAGAGATCATCACTACGACTTGCTCACCATTTCGCTCTAAACATTCTAGATCGAAGGCCACCAGTTTGAGCTTTGGATGCTCTTCTGTTTCTAAGGACTTTATGGAAGTTAGCTTTTCGCCACTCACTTCTATTTCCGCCCAGCCACTTAGGTTGTGATCTATCAAGAACTTCCTATAAGGGTTTAGTGAATACTCATATTCCTCTATTACTTCTCCGCTTCCTCCTCGCCTAGCTTCTAGTTGTTTAACTAGATCTCTTGCCTTAGTCACATCTTTCATCGAACTACAAGTTACTCTGAGAAAAGTCAATGACTCTCCTAGAAAGGTTCTCTGCTCCTTTTCTATGTTCTTCACCCTTACTTTACCACTCAGCAACCTCTCTATCTTCTCTTTGGCTTTCTCTATCCTTCTTTGATCAGGGAGTACGTAGAAATAGGGTTCGTACTCGTAACTTAGTTTCTTCGTTTGTTTCCCAACTTTACAGAAGATCTCTATTATGCTCTTACCTTTTTTGATCGTATGATTGAGATCTAGAATGAAGGCCCGCATGACAGGTTTAAGAAGGAGAAAAATTAATAGATGACTAAAAAGAAGTAAAACTGCTTC
>CAZUUD010000039.1:0-5124 GCA_964623045.1 uncultured archaeon
CTCCAGAAGAAGTATCAAGCGATTCCATTAAATCTGTGCTTGAAATCCTCGAAAGAATTCGACCGCGAGCTTCCCAATTCGTTTGCTATAACCTCCTTCCAAGACGAAGAAATACCAACAGTCTATTTCTTTTACTAGGCTTCCCAAGAGTTTCCCAATCTCGCGAAAATCCCCTATCTGAAGCTGCAAGTCTGTTAAAGGATCTTCTATGTATGTGTCGAAACCAAGCGAAACAGCGAGAACATCTGGATTGAAACTTCCTATCTCCTCAAGTGCTTTACGAAGCGTTTTGAGATATATCTTACCATCGGTTCCTGGTGGTAGTGGATAATTCAAACAGTTATCTACACTTTCCTTTCCGGTCATGGGAAAAAGCGGATGCTGATGAAGGGAAATATAGAGAATGTTGGATTCTCCTAGAAATATGTCTTGAGTTCCATTACCGTGGTGTGCATCCAAATCCAGAATTGCTACTCGTTTTTTATCGTAAACACATTTCACTCCAATAGCAAGATTGTTGAAATAACAAAACCCTCCCAGAAAGTCCTTACCCGCATGGTGGCCTGGAGGTCTAAGAAGAGCGAAGGCTTCTCTCAATCTTGCAGCTTTAATCGAACATCCTGGAGCTAAGACAGGAAAGATAGGATCTATGACAGGAGTATCAGGATCGAAATAGTTTTGGCCCATGATTCTATCAAAGTGTTTCTTGGTATGGACCTTGAGAATTTCCTCCTCTTTTGCCTTTCTTCCAGCAACTAACTCAAAGTCGCTTTCAAGCGCATTTAGAATTAGTCTTACACGCCTTGGAGTCTCTGGATGATTTGGGCCGTGATCATAACGTAGACAGAGCGGGGAGAATACGAGCTTCATGATTTAGAGTATTCACGAAAGTAATAATTGTGAAGAGAGCAAAAAGAAGAAATGATGGATTCGCCTTCCATCGAAGCTATCCTTTAGTCTCTTTAAATTTTCGCTTCTAATTTCTTCCATCACGATACCATGACGAAGATAGACATAATAGAGCTTCTGAAACAAGAAAGAAAGCGCATAGATTCCATAATCGAGCGATGGGTGCCAAGGAAGGCAACAGAAGAGTACTTGGAGTTCCTCCTAGGAAAGGCTAAGTGGCGCTATAGCTTAGAGGCATTCCAGCGTGCTATCCTCGATCCGATTTGGGAATTCTTGGATCGAGGTGGAAAGCGATGGAGACCAGTACTATTTCTCTTGGTTAACGAAGCACTTGGGGGCGATCCTAAGCAAGTCGAAGATTTCTGCATAATTCCAGAGCTGATCCATGAGGGAACTATCATAGTCGATGACATAGAAGATAGGGGTGAACTGCGTCGTGGAAAGCCTTGTCTACATCTGATCTTTGGTGAGGATGTGGCAATAAACGTAGGAAACTTCCTCTATTTTCTGCCTCTCATTGTGTTCAGAAAGAAACGAGATCTATTCCCTCCCGAAATCTATCTTAAGGCCTACGAAACCTACATCCAGGAGATGATAAACGTTAGTGTTGGTCAAGGAACCGATATCTACTGGCACCAAGGGAAAGCAAAGGAGATAACTGAAGAAGAATATCTGCAAATGTGTGCGAATAAGACTGGTTGTCTTGCTAGGATGGCTGCTAAGCTGGCTGCCATATTTGCTGGTGCAAGTGACGAAGTGGTAGAGAAAGTAGGTAATGTAGCAGAGGCGCTGGGGGTTGGATTTCAGATCCAAGACGATGTCCTCGACGTGACCCTAAAAGACGAAAAAAGAGAGAAGTTCGGAAAGGCTTTCGGAAACGATATCAAAGAAGGAAAGCGCAGTCTCATGGTGATCTACACGCTTCAGCATGCCACAGAAGGCGATAGGAAGAGGTTGCTAGAAATATTAGATAAGCATACGGATGACGTTGAAGAGAAGTTAGAAGCAATAGCTATCCTCGAGAAGTATGGGGCAATAGAGTATGCGAAACGACGCGCAAGAGAACTCGTAACTCAGGCTTGGAGTCAGGCTGAGCCACTTCTTAAGGAAGGAGAAGCTAAGGAGAAGCTAAGAGCGTTCGCAGAGTTCCTTATAACTAGGGAATTCTAATCGCTCTTCGTCGAATTAGCAGAAGTCGAAGCTATGAAGGTGAACTAATTATTTAACCCCTATTTTCTCTGGATATGAGACGTACGAAGATAATCTGTACCATAGGTCCTGCCTCCTTAGAAAAGGTTGCCGAGCTGAGAGCTGCTGGTATGGATATAGCCAGAATAAACACGGCCTATACTAGAAAGACCAAATTGAAAGAGCGCGTTCCTTTGATGATTGATGTGAGAAGTGTACGGGAGCTAGAAAGGTTAGATATAGATAGAAAATCGCTCGTTGCTCTATCCTTTGTAAGGAATTCCGATTTTCTGCGATCTGCAAGAGAAGTAACCTCTTGCCCCTTAGTCGCGAAGATAGAAACCAAGGATGCAGTATTTAACCTGAAAGAGATAGTGAAGGAAGCAGATTACATCATGATAGCACGTGGAGACCTAGGAAAAGCTTTTGGTATAGAATTCATACCCATTCTCCAAGCCAAGATCATAGAAGTTTGTAAGGAATACGAAACACCTTTCATCATAGCTACTGAGTTACTGAAATCGATGGTGGATAACGAGATACCGACGAGGGCCGAGGCAAACGACGTCTTCTATGCTGTGAAAAATGGCGCATTTGGTGTATTACTTGCGGAGGAAACAGCAATAGGAAGGCATCCTATAAAGGTTGTGTCATGGTTGCGTAGAATAATAGAGGTGAGCGAAGCTTTCTTGGGGCCGCCCGGATTTGAACCGGGGTTCCCGGCTCCCGAAGCCGGAGTCCTAACCAAGCTAGACTACGGCCCCAATATTTCTCTAGGGAAAGCTAATCAATAATAAGACGATTTTAAAGGAAGTATCCTACGTCTGGATCTTTTCTTGTCTTTTCTTCACTAAGACCGAAGAGCACGAGATTCTTTAGGAATACGTACTGGTCTAGATCTCGCCTTTCTTCGAAGTTCAATCTCATATTCTCGTACTCGATCTCCTTACCCTTCACTCGCGTAGGGGTTCGAGAATTGACCTCAGAAACCACCTCTAGGATCAAATTATCCTCCGAATCGTAGATGAATTTCCTGGATTCTTGCTGGATATAGGCTATGAATCTGCTCTCCTTCCTCGGATCTCTTACTAAGAGTACCTCTAACCTATCTTCGCCTCTAAGTTTACCTAGTCTCTCAAGCTCTTTCAGTGCAGATATCAGCGAGTGCATTTTTACCACTTCAGGAAAAAGCTTAAATCGATGCGCTGCTTCGTTGGTACAAGTGGTTGGGCATACAGCTGGAACGAAGGAGGAGATTTTAAGTGGTACGTCCTCAACTCACGTCTCAATGCGATAGAACTTAACATGAGTTTCTATCGTTTTCCATTTCCGGCGCAGATAAATAGTTGGGCTAAATACGGAAGCTCACTTGCTTGGTTAGTGAAGGTTAATCGATTGATTACACACATTTTTAGACTAAACGATCGTGCCTATAGAATTTGGATCAAGTTCAAGTCGCTTTTCTCAAGACTCGACCCTCTTATCCACTTCTATTTATTCCAACTACCGCCCACCTTCACCTCCAAATTCAAGGATAGATTAGATGGGTTCATAAAACGATGTAAACTTGGGTCTCGATTTGCCTTGGAACTGAGGAATGAGACTTGGTTCACTGAGGAAACGGTCGAATGGGCTAAGGAAGTGGGGATAACTCTGGTAAGCGTAGATGCGCCGGAATTTCCCATGAAATTCTTCCTCACATCCGATGCTATCTACCTCAGAATGCATGGTAGAACTGCATGGTATGCCCATGATTATTCTAGGAAGGAGCTCGAAGAAGTGGCAAACCGAATATGGGAGATACGACCTAAAAGAGTCTATGTCATGTTTAATAACGATCATGCTATGTTGACAAATGCCAGAGAGATGCTCAAGCTACTAGAAACAAAACGTTAAAAGGATAGGGCGTGATTCTTCTATGCCAAAATCGGGCCTCATACTGAGAGCAAGGACGGGCATACCTTATGGGATCAAGGAAAATGCTATCTTGAAACCTTACTACGAACTCTCATCGTGGTGGAGAAGAAAGAGGCGATTGTGCTATGCCAATCCGAGGTTATTTCTCTTTGAGAAAGAATTCATAGCAAGCCCTCCAGTAGATCGTGAGCTACATGGAATAGAATACATCGCTTTCAAACGCATGAATGAAGATAGCTATGAGGTGAAGGGCAACAACTTATTTGGAGGTGTTATACGAGTAGAAAGGGGAAAGAGAAAGAGCCTATTCGTCTCTTCCCCTAGTCACTATGGACCAAAAGTGGTCAGGCTCGGCGAACTTTACCTAGCTTCTTTGCCCGATCCCATTAATCTTAATTCACAAATGAAGAAGAAGCTCAAGAGAGATCTAGCTAAGGTTAAATCTACGCTAAAAAGGAAAGAAAAGAGTAATTGGTATATCGCTCATCCTAAATGGATACGCCCACTCTACACTTCTTTGCCTATTTCCTATAGATTAGGAGGAAGACTTTACTTCGAGATCTTAGAGTGGCTCATTGAGGATATCTTAGAGAAGGACTTCATAACTTCTACAAATCGCTTGATCCTAGAGTACGTGGAGTTCCCTTATTTCTGATCTCCACTAACTTAGAGAAACTTAGCCATTAGCAGTGGTAAGAGAATAGTTGCATCTCCGTAGACCGTGACATGCTTTGCTTTAGTGCTTATCTTATTCCAAGAGATCGCCTCTCTAGTCTGTGCACCACTTAGTGAGCCATCGTATTCGACTGCCGTCGTTAGATAGACGGCATAATCTAAGCCGCCCATGAACTGTGCCCACCAAATAACGTGATGCTTAGAGATCCCGCCCCCAATCACTAGTGCTCCGCTTCGCTTAGCATTGAACGCTATTTCACTTAGCTCGTGTTCATCAAGCAAGACGTTTACATTAAAATCCTTGTGGTCTTGCCAGAAGATCCAGAGCTGCTCACCAACACAGCCATCTGTGATCTCGGGTACGAAGATGGGTACTTTGTTCTTCCAACACCAGTAGATTATGGATTCCTTTGCCCGTCTCTCCTTGCTTTTCTC
>CAZUUD010000040.1:0-5053 GCA_964623045.1 uncultured archaeon
CTCTTACCTCTTCCTCTGTCTGATAGAAAAGCGAAGTAATGCTTACCTTCCTTTAACCAGAATCGCTCGAGCTTCCTTAGTGCCCTTAGCTGATCTTTAGTAGCACATTCAGCGTAGCTACGTAGATCGAAGCGAACTCGTTTTGGAAGTTTCGGCTTGCTTACCTTCCTTCCCTTCCTCTTAGTAATTCCTGACTTCAAGAGTTTGGCTTCGGAGTCTTCGAGTTCTATTATGCTCACTCCTTTAGTTCTTTGGAGTTTATCGAGGAATCTTCGCATGAAGTGAAGTCTGAGCTCCGATTCACTCCTTCCAGGAACTAGGAGTTCACGATGGAATCTCGTGATCCATGGCCACTCTTTCAGGGGTGGAACCAAAAGGAATGCCAATCCGCCCCCACTTAGGGTTTCTAACGCTAATACCACATCGTCTGGATTGAGGTTATTCCTTAGGTCTAAGATGAGCGATTCATAGGTTCTTCCCAATTTGCTTCGTAAATTCAGAAAATACGTTTGTTCGTATCCGAACTGTTCCATGATTGCTGCGACTTCCCTACCAGCTTCATCCTTATCCACCACAATCAACCCACTCTTCACGCGTCTGGCTGCACTAGTGAGAAAGTTCAGAATAGATTCTTGACTCCCAGCTAGAACCACGACCCTTCTCCTATTGGTTGACTTAGCTTCTTTCTCTAGCAATTTGATATGATTAAGTGCTTCTTCGTAACTCTTCATGATTTTCATTTTGCTAGAAATGGTTTAGAATACCACTACTTCTTCATTTCTTTCAGTGCTTCCTGAAGTGCTGCCTCATCGAAGCCTATGATGAATTTTCCATCTATCTCTATGACTGGAACTCCTGTTTGTCCTGTTTTCGTTACTAGCTCTATTGCTGCCTTCCTATCCTTAGATACATCTATTTCCTCGTACTCTATTCCATGATCTTCTAACCAACCCTTTGCTAGCGCGCAATAGGGGCAATAGGGCGTCGTATAGATCTTTACCTTTGGCATACTATCCCGTTTAGAGAAAAACTATAAAATTCCACCTAGCAATTGTGCCACAATGAAGACGAGGAATGCAATTACTCCTAGGGCGATCATTCCAATTAGGACTATCTTCAGAGATATCGAGAACTCTTCTTTATCCGGTTTACTAGCAACTATTAGGACGCGCCTGCATTGAAAGAGGAATTCTTTGAGCTTGGTTACGTAGTATCCCAATTTCAGCATACCCAAATTTCCTCGCTTAAAACTTTAAAGACAGAAGGAAAGAATTGAGATGCTCGAGAAGTTGGGGTTACTAGTTCCCACAGTCGAATCACCGAAGTACGCAGTAAGTTTTAGGCAAAGGCTTCTTTGGACTGGAGTGATTTTGCTCCTCTATCTATCGATGGGGTTCGTGGCACTCTACGGAGTAGCACCTGGAACTTACGAGCGTTTTAGATACATGCAATTGATCTTGGCAAGTGAAATGGGAACGCTAATGACACTTGGTATAGGTCCTATAGTGATGGGATCCATAATAATGCAGCTGCTCGTTGGTACCAAGGTCTTGGAGCTGAATCTCACGAAACCAGAGGAAAGAGAGAAGTTCGAGCTCTATCAGAAGTTGGCTGCTGTGTTCTTCTGTTTCTTCGAGGGTGCTGCCTATGTCCTAATGGGTGCCATAAGACCTGCCTCTACTTCCCCTTTGATCGTGAGCCTTCTCATCCTTCAGCTCGCTGTTGGCGGTTTGATAGTGATGCTCTTCGATGAGGTCGTGATGAAGTGGGGTATTGGCTCTGGAGTATCACTCTTCATAGCAGCTGGTGTTTGTAAGGACATCTTTGTTAGGGTGTTCAACCCCTTCACCTATGGTGGTGAAGTTCCTGCTGGATTACTACCCCAGTTCGTTTACCTCATGAGTATTGGTGATGTTGCTGGCGCGATAGATGCTCTCGTTCCCATCCTAACGACGTTGCTCATAGTGCTCGTAGTAACCTATGCTAATGGCATAAATGTCGAAGTACCCTTAGCCCTTGGGAGCATTTCTGGATTTAGAAGACGATGGCCATTGAAGTTCTTCTACACGAGCAACATTCCAGTAATTCTAATTGCAGCTCTCCTAGCAAACCTCCAGGTCTTTGCTCATGTTCTTGCGGGTAATGGTATGCCTGTTCTTGGAAACTTCGATGCTAATGGTAACCCAACTTCTGGTTTCATCTACTACATCACCATGCCCCATGCTGCATTTCTCACTCTGCTACACGGTGCATTTACTAGCGATATGTTGTTTCGAGTTATAGGCCATACCCTTTTCTACGTGATAGGTGCTATCATTTTCTCGGTTCTTTGGGTAGAGACTGCTGGTATGGATCCTAGAAGTGTCGCTGAACAGATAACAAGCGTAGGGCTGCAAATACCTGGTTTCAGAAGAGATCCGAGAATAGTAGAGCGAGTGCTCGCCCGGTACATAATGCCTCTCGCAGTGTTGGGAGGAGCTGCGGTAGGTTTGCTAGCTTCCGTTGCTGATTTCTTGGGTACATTAGGGACTGGTACTGGAATATTACTAACAGTTATGATCATCCATAACTTCTACGAACTAATCGTCTACCGCTATCTCGAAGAAATGCATCCCATGTTAAGGAGGTTCTTCGAGTGATCATCGCTCTGGTATTCTGCCTGTTGCTAGAAGGAAAATACATAGATCCAACTCGGTCAAGTTCATTTCAAGCTCTCTCGCAATCGCTCTTAGCTCCCTCTCGATTCGTAAGTACTCCGATTTAGGTGGGGTACGTTCGTAATTGGTTATCTCATAACTCTTCAGAGTCCTCATCACGTGTCTGTCGAGAATCGCGACATCCCTTGCTCCGAGATTGCGAAGGAAGTGCGAAGCTTCCTTGTAGCCCAATCCCTTTACGTTTCCGACCAACCACTTCCTTGCTTCTTCAGAACTTCGCTTACTAACTACCTTCACTACGTGATCTAACTTTCTTCTGGCTTCCACCAAGTAGCTAGCCCTCTTCCTCCAAAACCTGTACCCTAAATCTCTCAATTTCCTTCTGAGTTCTGATTCGCTCAAGGTTAGGATTTCCTCCTTCAGTTCTTCTACTACTTGCAAAGTCTTCTCCAGTCTAGAATTGGCTACAAGTAAGCAGAAGGCAAGCTCTTGAAAGATCTCTTCCCTGCTTCGCTTTCTTCTAAACTCCTTTAGCTTAGCCTCTATCTCCTTCCTAAATTTCTTTCTCACTTTCCTTAACGCGTCCTTGAGCTCTTCCATCTAAGATGAGAAGAGCTGAAGAATTAATATGAGAGCCAGGGCGCCTCCCTATTGAGGAGACGCCACTCCATTCCTCGAACTTTGCTCTCTGATTAGAGCTTCACGAGATTTTTATATATGGTTTTTTGAATTTCCTTCTATAGATCAGAACCCCTTCGAGTAAACCCAGTTTTCCTGGAATATACGACCTTCAACGTGTTAGGATCGAAAAGGTATAACAAGAACGCTTTTAAAATATTGTTCATCCTAGTTTGTGAATGGACGAGAAGTCGCTCCTTCAGGCTGTGAAACAAAGATATAAGGTAAGTGGAGTTGCTGCTAAGGAACTCTCTAAGCAAGTGAAATACTTCCTTGAGGCGAATGGTTTTACTCATTTCATCGACGATGTTCGTCGCTCCTTTGGAAAGGAGTATGCAGCCAATTTTGCTGTGGAAATATTTCATCGAAGGGTTTACGAAGCAGAGAGAAGAATTTGAAGTGGGTGCGATTGGAAATGAAGCAACTCGTGCCAGAAGTCTCAATAGGTGTTTTTGGCCATGTGGATCACGGAAAGACCACACTAGTCTATGCCCTAACTGGAAGGAGAACCGATGTTCATAGTGAGGAGCAGCTAAGAGCAATGACTATAAGGTTGGGTTATGCCCACGCAACTTTCTATAAGTGTCCTAACTGCGAGGAATATCCCTACACTAGATTTCCTACCTGTCCTAAGTGTGGTAGTCAATGCGAACCCACGAGAGCAGTTAGTTTCGTCGATGCACCTGGCCATGAAGCATTGATGGCAACCGCCCTTGCAGGTACAGCACTAATAGATGGTGCCTTGTTAGTAGTAGCAGCTAACGAAGGTGTGAAGGAGCAAACAAGAGAGCATCTGATGGCAATCGACATAGCAGGAATAGATAAGGTGATAGTAGTCCAGACTAAACTGGACTTGGTTACACCTGAGGAAGCGAAGCAGAACTACGAGGAGATAAGGAAGAGTTTAGAGGGAACCATAGCGGAAAATGCTCCTATCATACCAGTGGCTGCGCCCCAACACGTGAATATAGACGCGCTCATAGAGGCTATAGAAACCTATATCCCAACTCCGGAGCGAGAAGAAAATGCTAAACCCATCTTCTTAGCAGCAAGAAGTTTCGATATCAACAAACCAGGTGCTAAACCAAGTGAGCTAAAGGGCGGAGTACTTGGTGGTGCTCTGCTCCAAGGAAAGCTAAGCGTAAACGAGGCCATAGAGATTGCTCCTGGGACGAAAGAGAAGGGCAAGTGGCGTGCGCTAGAGACAACGATAGAGAGTCTGAGACAAGGAAACGTGAATGTAAAAGAAGCGAAGCCAGGTGGATTGGTTGGAATATTGACTAAGTTGGATCCCTCATTAACTAAGAGCGATTCTCTAGCTGGAAACGTGGTGACGAGAAAGGGCGAGTTACCTGAGTTCAGAGAAGAGCTGAAGCTCGGGGGCAACCTAGTGAGAGAGGTGAAATTCACTCGTGGGGAACCCATAATGCTCACTGCAGGTGTAACTAGAACGATAGGCATTATAGAAAGCGTTCACCAAAGGGATAGCGAGATCGAGCTCTTCGTCAAAGGACTCAGAATTCCAGTAGCGATCTTACCTAATGCAAGAATAGTTCTTTCGAAACTTATCAACAACTCTTGGAGATTGGTTGGTTACGCTACTCCCAAAGATTAAAAACGAATTAGCCTATTTCCTTTCATGCTACTCCAATTCCTAGGTTCTCTTCTGATGGGTTTGGGAGTAGTGATCTTCGTATACTCCTTCGATCTCAAAGCAA
>CAZUUD010000041.1:0-4685 GCA_964623045.1 uncultured archaeon
GTTCCTGGCTCAAGCTTAACACCCGCTACCACCTTTGTATCTCCAATGCTCACTCTCGCACTTCCCTCAGCGTTGGAGATAACGTTACGATCTACCCTTATTTCTCTATATTCTTCGAACCTTCTTCCATCTATTCGTGAACCTCTTGCTATGATCTCACGTATGAGGTTTCTCTCCATCTATTCACCCCAGGGCGGAACCTTTATATCACATATCCACTCGAAGGCTGCCTCCCTCGCCTTAGTTCCGAACTTCTTCTCAATTTCCTTTCGAAGTTTACCCAACGAATTACCGTAGGCAACAACTTGCTTGTCTATTACTGCAATCCACTTTCTATTGTACTTCTTAACCAATAACTCGTAATTCTTCCCTATCCATCTAGAATTTTCTAGCTTGGCCTCATTCATTCTTCACACCTAAATCAAACTCCATTTCTTCGTATTTCCGTTTCAAGGCTAGACGCTGGGCTTCATAGATACGCTTGCACACTTTCGTAGCAAGTTTAATTGCTTCTTTCAGTTTTTCGGGATCTATTATGCCATCCATTTGAAGGAGTACTATCTCATTCTTTCTAGGGAAGTAAGCAAAGGGGAGATCTACATCACCAGCTTCATCCTCCTTCCCAGCAACATCTAAAACCAATTGACCGTTGATCACTCCCACGCTAACGCTAGATACGAGGTCTCGCATAGGAACACCAGCGTCAGCCAATGCTATTGCAGCAGCATTTATAGCAGCACAGCGTGTAGAGGCATTGGCCTCCAATATCTCGATGTAGATCTCTATCATGGTCCGTGGAAAGTCTTCCAAGAAGACTACGCTCTCGAGTGCTCTTCTCACTACAAGTGATATCTCAATGCTTCGCCTAGAAGGTGCAGGAGAGGTTCGCTCCTTCGTGGAGAACGGTGCCATGGTATAACGACAGCGTAGTATAGCCTTTTCGGGATCTTCGAGATGCTTGGGTATAACTTCTTTAGGCCCGAATACACCTGCTATTGCTACCGTATTCCCGAATGCAAAGTAGCCACTACCCGTTGCATTCTTCAGAATTCCAGCCTTCGCTACTATTGGCCGAAGCTCATCCCATCTTCTACCATCTAGCCTAAGACCACGTTCATCGATAAGCTTAATAGCTTCTTTCATTCTCCCGACCTCTGCTTAAGTCTCAGATCTAAAAACTCGGCTATCTTGTCGGTAAGCCCAACCTTGTGGGCATACTGTTCAACTTTGAATATGGCCTCAGCGGCGAGATCTGCGTTTACTCCCCTTATCCATATGAGGCCATTCTGACCGACCACTATATTACATCCGGTCTTTCGTTTGATCATCTCAACCATGCTTCCACCTTTTCCTATCACTCTTGGAACTTTGGTAGGGACTATCTTTATCAGTCTTCCTCCTCTTAATTTTCTACAGCGCGGGGCCTTCATGGTGAGCTGGACCAATTTCGACTTAGTAACACTTAATACCCTAGCAAATATGACATCTCCTATGTCGTAATACTTGGTTAGATCCGTCTTCGTGAGATCTACGAATTCATTCACGGCTTCACTGAGAGATAAGATAGCTGTATAGGGCGAGTTTATATCTACTACCCAACGAGAGAGTGCTATTTCCTTTACTATACCTATGACGTTATCACCACGCCTAGGATCATAAACTCCGTTGAGCGGAATGACGAAGTGTAAATCTCCACGTTGCTCGTGAAGTCCTAGGACTTTCGCAACTACCTTACCGTTATCTATGTAGGTTCCCCTTCCTGCCCTTCCTACTCCTAGTTCTTCGCCAGGAATTACGAGCTTCCTGGATCTAGCTATAGCCTCATATTCTTCGATCTTTTGGTTCACGAGTCCTCCCCTACTTCTCTTATTGTTATTTCTCCATGGGCTATGGCATTAAGTTTTTGATAGAGTTCAGATCTCAATCCCGCAGGAATTTCTAACTTCGCTATTAGGGTTCCGTCGTTCGCATAGTTCAGTGAAGCATTGAAACTCTTGAGAATGCCATAACATCTGGCTGCATAGGCTGGAGGGACACGAACCTCTAGCCTAAGCCTTTCTAGGCTCAATGGTATAATGCTTCTTATCGCTTGGACCACTTCATTGACCTGCTCCTCTATTGGTTTGAATAGATCTATGTGGACCTTGGCTTGCTCCATCGCATTAAGGATGCGCTGAATGGGTATGGTAGTTTTGGTCCTAGGATCCATAGCATTCTTAGAAATGAACTCTGCTATTCGTCTCCTTTTCTCCTCTAGCTTTTTCCGTCTGAATTCGGCCGTTATTTGAACATCACCCTCCTTTAGAATACGTTTTGCAACTTCCTCTATATCTGTAGTACCAAATATAGCAAGGAGATCACTTCTTGCCGCAGTTTCTCCCTTCCTAGCATCTTTGAATACTTCCTCGACCGCAAGAAGATCTCTAAAGCTCACTGTTTTACCCTCTCTGAACTGGTAAGCGAGTTCTGGATCAACGAGGATTTCAAACCGCTTACCCTCTTTTTCCAATCTTGCGATAACCGCCTTATCAACCGTAACCATAACCTCTACCCGTAACCTTGAAACTCCGTAACAAGAACTACTTTTCGTGAAATTTTATAAGCTCTTGTGAGACTGCGATCTCTTTAAACTAGCACACATAACAATAATCTATTGAAGGTGTTCCTGTGGTCCGAGTAGCTGAAATAAAGCGAGAGGTATTGAAAAAGATAAAACCGACTAAGGAAGAAGCAGAAAGACTAAAGCGGGTGACCATGAAGATCCTCGAGGCAGCAGCTAGGTATAGTGAGAAGTACGGCTATGTAGGAGTAACTCCTGTTGGTTCGACGGCAAGGGGGACGTGGCTGAAAGGAGATAGTGACATAGACGTATTCCTTCTCTTTCCAAAAACCGTAACACGGGAAGAACTTGAGCGAAAGGGACTGGCGGCAGCCAAAGCTATAGTGCATGATCTCAATGGTAAGAGTGAATTGAAGTACGCTGAACATCCTTATCTCTGTGCAAATATAGAAGGCTACGATGTGGATTTGGTACCTTGCTATAAGATAGAGTTGGGCGAACGCATAATATCTGCCGTAGATCGTTCACCTCTCCATAATGCATACGTGCTTCAAAATCTTGATCCATCGCTTCGCGACGAGGTGCGAGTTCTGAAGCAGTTCTGCAAGGGTATAGGAATCTACGGAAGCGATTTGAAAACTTGTGGAATTAGCGGTTATCTATGCGAACTGCTCATAATTCACTTCGGTAAGTTCGAAGATGTCATCAAGAATATAGCTAAGCTGAAACCAGGAGCAATCATAGACGTTAGTGGGCGCTGGTTCAAGAGCAAGGCTGAGCTTAAGCGATATGAGGCAGAGCTTAGGGAGCGATTTAAGGGAGAACCGCTCATAGTGATAGATCCCGTTGATCTTAAACGAAATGTCGCTGCTGCATTGAGTTGCGAGAACTTTGCTAAGTTCGTGACGAAAGCCAGAGAATTCCTCACGTCACCCTCATTGAGCTATTTCTTTCCTAAGAAAAGACCATTAACGAGGAAGGAGATAGAGTTGCTCAAGGGTCGTGAGACTTACTTCCTCTTATTGAGATTTGAGAAACCAGCTATCATCGACGATATTCTCTACCCTCAACTCAGGAAGACTTTACGTAGACTGGCAACGAGCATGCGTATCCATGGTTTCGAGGTGATAAGGAGATATGAGTATGTATCGGACGAAACCAAACAGGTGATGCTAATCTTCGAACTAAAATACGGAAAACAACCTGCAATAGAAAAGCGAGTTGGCCCCAGCATCTTCGTCAGTCCGAATAGAGAGGACTTCCTGAGAAAGTACGCTTCTCCCCCATTTGGGCCTTATGTAGAGGGAGATAAATTGGTAGTAGAGCGTAAAACCGAGTTTAGAACCGTAGAAGAGCTATTAACACAACGTTACCTTAAGCTAAGACCAAAGGAACTAAGAGCCAAAGGAATACCGAGCGAAATAGCTAAGTTCTTACCCAAGGCTAAGCTCATTAGTGGAAAAGGTTTCTTCAATCTAGTCGAGAAGGACAAAGGATTATCTATCTTCCTTAAGGAGAAATACATAGAAACGAGGTTGGAAGTATGAGGCTGAAGCCAGTTAGAGATCTAGAACTTACGAAGCTAACAAAGGTGACTGAGCTAATGGATCAATTCTCTAATTGTGGCGGCTTCATGGCAAGCGAACTCGCTAAAGCAGAGACTATACTTCAATCGATGCTAAGAGACGAGAAATGCACACGCTTCCTATCCTTTCCAGCATGCATAATAGCAACAGGCTTACGAGGCGTGATCAAGGATATGATCAAACGAAAACTCTTCGACGTGGTAATAACTACATGCGGTACTTTAGATCACGATCTAGCAAGGATTTGGAAGAACTACTATCAAGGTAGCTTCTTCGTTGATGATCGCGAATTGTCAAAAAGAGGTATTCATAGATTAGGGAACGTTTTCGTTCCTAGAGAGTGCTACGGAGTAATTCTCGAGCGAAAACTTCAACCCATACTCTCGAAGATCTACGAGCGAAAAAAGGAACTCTCGACTAGGGAGCTTATCTGGGAGATAGGCAGAGAGATAAGTAAGGAAAGACGAGCGAAAGAATCCATAACTTATTGGTGTTGGAAGAACAAGATACCTATCTTCGTTCCTGGGATTACAGATGGC
>CAZUUD010000042.1:0-4541 GCA_964623045.1 uncultured archaeon
CGCTCTGATTCACGAAGTCAAAACAGATTAGCTTCGCATTATCAAAAAGCTGCTTTATGGCTTCCTCATCGCTTGCAGGAAACCCGAGCGCTTCCTTAGGATTGGTGGTGAAGACGAACTCATAGCCGCTTAGGTTTAGAGTGTAATAGGGAGGTGTTTGCTGAAAATAGCTGAATGGGTTGAGAATGAATATTAGTGCTGCTATCGCAAAGCACGAGATAAGGAGATAGCGCAAATCCATAGGTAGAAGTAATTTGCTAGGATTTTTATCTTAAACTTGGAGAAACTTCGCATGCTCATAGCACTAACCGGCGTAGCAGGCGTGGGCAAAACTCGCGTGGCTAGAGCTTTAGCTAAACTACTCCCCCAAGCCAAGGTAATAAATCTTGCCAACTACGTGAAACGAAAGAAACTCTACGAAGCTTATGACGAAGAGCTGCATTGCTATGTGGTGGATCCAGTAAAACTGCGAAGAGAGTTCAAGAAAGAGCTACCTAAGCTTAGGAAGTGGAACTACGTGATCGTAGATGGCTTGCTTTCCCATTACTTAGATGTTGATCTAATAGTAGTGCTTCGATGCTCGCCTAGAGTACTAGAAAGGAGGCTGAAGCGAAGGAAATATTCTAAAGAGAAGATAGTACAAAATCTGCTCGCAGAATTCTGCGATGTCATCTATGCAGAAGCACTTTCAAAGAAGAGAGGCCGAGTGGTTCAGATAGACGTAACCCGACGGAGTGTAGAGAAAGTTGCTAGGCTGATCAAGCAAGCCATAGAAGCTAGGAGCTTTCGTGGGGATAACGTCGACTGGTTAGCAAGCGAAGCAAACTTCCTTAGCAAGTTGGAACAAACGTATAAATTTTAAAAACTTGTTGGGAAAGCGAAGCTAATGGGACGAATAGCTACATTAGTTATGTACTCTGAGCAAGAGCGGGAGAGCTTTGAAGAACTAGTAGATCTATTAAAAGAGAAGTATCACGTCGAACCACTTGAAGGGTTGAGTCCTGAAGATAAACCAATGATCTATAAGATCTCGACGAAGGAATAGGGGATAGATCATGCCAGCACGCATGCCTGAAGAAGTGGCAAAAAGGTTGTTCCATCGAGTTTTCGTGTGTGTGAAATGTAAAGCCAACATAAGAGCCGATCCTGAGAAGGTAAGAGCAGGAAAAGTGAAGTGTAGACGATGTGGATCAAAACTACTTAGGCCCAAGGCAAAGGAGAGGCGGGGAATAAAGAAGTGAATTTAAACTCGTTACTAAAATCTAATCTTGATTGGGATGGTCTGGGCAGCTACTAAGCTAGTGATCTTCGATTACGTCTATCCTACCTATCAGTGGGTAGTGATAGAACACGAGGGAAAAAATATAGACTTGATCTACAAGAAGGTTCGTGAAGCCCTACATGAAATATTCCGAATTCCACTCGACAACCTTCAGGAGAGAGAATTCGATTGGAAGCGAACTGAAAAGGGCGAGGAGTTCAGAGTGAGGTGGGAAGCGATTCGCCAATTAGACGAGTTCAGCTACATAAGGCTCGAAGTAGATCTCAAGGGCTTCATGAACCAACAGAAGGTAGGAAGGATAAGAATAAGATACAGACCAGCTTTGCTCACTGAATATCCCCAAGATACTTTCTGGCAACAAACGATACTCTACGAGATGCTCCGCAGACTCTGGCATGTAATCTTCTATAGAAAGAAGCGCAATGAGTACTTCCAGCTTGCGCGCGAGCTAGCTGCACAATTCGACGCGGAGATTAAAAAGTTCATAGAAGCAACTAGATAACTACTCTACTGGCGGAGTAAGGTTTAGTGCTTCCATTAGTGCTCTCCTCATCTCGAATAGGTAATCTCTTGCTATGTTATAGTATCTCCTTCTCGTCTCGTAGTAGAAGGTTCGGGAGAAGAGTAGCCAGAAAGCACGCTGGAGGAAGTTCGAGTAATTGAAGCTAGTAACTAGCCAACCCGACATAACTAGCTCAGCCCAACCTTCCTTAGTCTTAGCATGCTGCTCACCGACTACTCTGAACTTCAGAACGAACTTACTCCAATTATCGAACTTCTTTTCGCAAGTTAGTACGCCATAGAACCAGCGCATATCACCACCAGTTATGTCCCATTTGAAAATATCTTCCCAAACATCCTTTGCTTCTATCTCCAACACAGTCTCGGCGAGATCAGGAATAGCAGAATAGATCTTGAAGGGCTCTGAACCTGAGTAGCGTAGCACTATCTCTTCTCTTGGTGCCAACAAATCATCGAAGATCTCAAGCTTGGGCATGGTAGCTTCACCTCATGATCTTAGCCTTTAACGTCTTCACGAGGGGTCTATAAAAGTATCTTCCCATCGGGGAAAGGTAAAAGCGAATTATTCTTTCTCTCTCCTTGTCATAAGGTCCAAATCTAGCAAGTCTGAAGCTCAACCCAATCGATCTGAAGGCATCACTTAGAGTATCAAAGAACTTGCTCTTACCTTTTACCTTTGCTTGGGTTTCTTCTTTTCCTTCTTCTTTCTCTACCTTCCCCCCTAATCCGAGCAACGTATTCACGTGTTGTTCGAACTCCTCCCGAATGGCAAGTACCTCCAACATCTTAGTAAGGACGACGTTCTGACTCATTAGATAGGCTCTCACGGTTATGAACACGTCCTCTAGCTCATCGCCTCGTGCACTAAGTATGTTGGTTCGCTCGAAGATCAAATCGAAGAAAACGTAGTACTCTGCGTTGAACTTGGGTATGGCAGACCCTCTCATTCCACCTCCGTGTCTCCTAACGGTGAAGAGAGCTTTCTTAGCTTCTTCGATGGCGGTCTTGAGCCATTTCTCATCTTCGCCTATCCATTTGAATTTCGCTCTTAATCCTGTCCTCTCACTCAAGATCAAGTTCTTCATCGTGAAGTCATCATCAGGCCTTATGCCACGTAACTCGCGAAGCGCCTTTATCTCACCGCTCTTGAAATACTCCGGTGGAAAGAACTCTTTCCATGCCCACAGCCTCACCGCATAGGATGCCGTTGCTTCTGTCCCAGGCCTTACTGGAAACGTCCTAGCCAATCTCCTTGCTCCCGCTCCTTTCAATCCTTCTTCGATTAGCATATATCTAGCTATCTTCGGTTTAAGACCAGAACGAAGTGCCCCAATAAGCTCCTCCTTACTTCTTATGAGCCTTTCCAGCTCCTCAACTCTGCTTTCGACCTCCCTTCCGAAGAGTTGCTTCCATTCTTGGTAAGCCCTGAACTTAGTACGAAGCACATCTTTTTCTACCTCGGGAAGGTCCTTGAGCCTAGGATTTTTTTCAAGATCTTCCTCGCTCTGCATGGCAAAGAAATCTTGGATTATGGTAGGAAAGATTCCACGCTGTTGCATGAAGCTCATGCTCAGCCTCCCGGGAGCACCTTCTCCTGCATGGAAATCGACTTGATCTATGAACATGGCCTTGAGACTATGCTCATCTTTTTCCTTGAAGTAATTCAAGATCTCCTTATATCGTCTTAGATCGTGCCGTAGGAGCTCTAAGTCACCGACATGTTTTATTATCTCATCTATTCCTGCCTTGATCTGTGAACCTAACGCATCCTTTTGACCAAGAACTTTTTGATAGTAAGCTACATGGGTAGGAGATATCTCTATGGATTCATCTACTTTCTCTACATGATACTCATTATTATAGAGCCAAAATACCATGCTATAGTAGAGTGAGTTCCAATCTCCTGGAAATCCGGTATAATCCAAACTAGTTTGTTGATCAGGAGGTAAGACCATTAATCCCCATCCGAGCCATTTACCTGCCCTCCAAGGGTCTAGATAGTTTTGCCACTCGGTTTCATCTAAGTCCAGGATGTATTTTCCCATGTTTTTCCCTTAGCTCGTCTAAATTAATTTTTGAGATCAGAACGAGGCGTGCAAGGAGAACAACCAGAGTAGGAGGACGAAGACTAAGGCGCTGACTAGAAAGAGAGAAAGATAGAGTTCCAGCCCAATCGCGTAGAGAATAAGAAAGACGAGAATTGCCAAGATGAGGAAGAGTAGGAAACTTTCGATTATCACTCTGTGACCTAGGAGATCTATTAGTAACATAAGTGCTATTCCCACATCGAATGCAAGTGCTAAGGAAAGGAATAGGGGTAGAGAGGAAGAGAAGTAGAGTGCTAGAGCTAGAACTGCTATCAGAATTAGCACGATCGCAATTAGTCTGCCAGAGTTTTGCATGACCTCAACCCAAAAGTAGTCTAAAACCGAAGACCATCAGACTGAAACCGAGGAATACACTGAAGTGAATGAAGCCAATGAAGCTACTAGTGATGTACTTCTTCATACCTGGAAATCTAAATGACAAGAAGGCGCCGAAGATCAAGCTCAACAAACCAACTAGCTTCTCCATCAAACCAAGAGCCAAGGGTAGTGAGAGCAACCTGTAGCCTGCATAGACTAAAAGGGCAGAGATTCCCCAAAGCAAGAGAGTGTACTTATCGGCTAGCGCCATACTCTTCGCTTTGAGATCGAAGGAGTATACGAAGATCACTACTCCCAAACCCATCAGAAGA
>CAZUUD010000043.1:0-4504 GCA_964623045.1 uncultured archaeon
ACTCAAGCAGGCAATTGCTAAGGAGTTAGAGACCTTAGGTCTGGGAAAAGCTAGGGAAATAGAGAAGTTTTCGAAACCTAAGTTACTAGAACTCCAAAAGGAACTGGCTAAGAAGGAAGGTGGTTCTAAGTTCAGAACGCTTACCCTCCTAGCTCAGCTTTTGAAACTGGATCATGCCCTAGAGCTCCTAGAAACGCAGACGAGTAGGGTATTCTTCGCATACTTAGAGAAGCTCGTAAGGGAAGGTAGGAAGAGACCGAGATCGGCCGTCGGTAAGCTAGTAGATAGCATCGGTTTCAAAGAGCTCTACTTCCTTGGACGGGATCTCAAGGATCACCCGAAACTCAAAACCTTAGAGCAAATAGTGAGAAAGAAGCTAGAAGATGGTGGAAAGCTCATGGTATTTGCCCAACTTAGGAGTACAGTGAAAGAAATAGTTAAGCGTCTGGCAAGAATAGAAGGGGCGAGAGTTGGTATGTTAATAGGCCAGAGAGGGGAAGAAGGTATGGATCAACGTGCCCAGCTAGAAGTTACTAGGCTCTTTGAGGAAGGAGAATTCAACGTATTGGTGACGACTTCTATCGGCGAAGAAGGCTTGCATCTAGGCTCAGCGAACGTCGCCATATTCTACGAGCCCGTTCCGAGCGAGATTAGAAGCATCCAGCGAAGGGGAAGGGTTGGAAGAGAGGTTCCAGGCGAAGTTTACATTCTCATGACCAAGGGAACGAGAGACGAAGCTTATTACTGGGCTAGCTACCATAAGGAGAAACGGATGCGTAGATTACTGAGAAAGCTTACTAAGCAACCTACCTTAGTCGAATTCGCGTTTGGTGATGGAAACGAAGGTTAAGATACTGGTCGATTATAGAGAGGCCAACTCCCCTGTCGTAGAAGAGCTTAGGAATTACGCTGAAGTTGAATTGGCTAATCTAGATGCAGGAGATTACGTAATCAGCAAACGTTGCTCGATTGAGCGAAAGACTTGCGGAGATTTTGCTAAGAGCATAGTGGATGGGAGATTGTTTCAACAGCTTAAGAAGTTAGTAGAACTCTACGAGCTTCCCATCTTATTGGTAGAGGGATCTCATCTCTACGCTTCCCTTTCGCGTGAAGCGATCATGGGAGCTATTGCGACAGTTATTTCCGACTTCCGTGTTCCCGTTTTGAGGACTAAAACTCCTACTGAGACTACTCATCTAATACTAGCACTAGCGAAAAGAGAGCAAAGTGAGCAACATGGCCTTCCAAGACTTAGGACAAAGCCGAAGTTTAAGGATTTGGGTGAAGCTCAGGAATTCCTACTTGCAGGTCTACCAGGAATAGATAGAAAGTATGCAAGGAGGTTGCTCGAAAGATTTGGCACCCCGCTCGCATGCTTCAATGCAAGCCTACGTGAGCTAATGGAGATTCGTGGTATAGGAATCAAGACTGCAAGGAGGATAAGAGAAATACTCACCTCTAAATACAAAAGTCAAAGGGAAAAACAAACCACTCTTTACTAGAAGTTTTAAGAATAGTACATAGGAAGTTCCTTTCATGACGACAGGACCTAAACCAAGAAAGGTTTATGAACTCTCGGAACTAGCTAAGGAAGTTCCGGAGCTATTTGGTGTTCCTACTGGTACGAAGTTAGACGAGCTCTTCTTTGCTATGCAGCGAGACCCAGCTACAGGAAAGTTCGTCAAGAAGCCCCTAGGTGGTATCCCTTATAGATCCGTGCTTAATGTAGTAGGTCAACCGGATACTGGGAAGAGTCTTTTCGCTGAGCAATTTGCCTGTTACCAAGCTGCCAGAGGTTATAGGGTACTCTTCGTTACAAGCGAATCTCCAGCCGAATTCCTCTACGCAGGTTTACAGCAAAGGGCCATGGCCTTGGGTATAGATTTTGCCCGTGCAGAACAAAACATATTCGTAATAGACGCTTCGATAGATACCCAATTACGAGAGGATATAAAGACGCTACTGAGGACTTTAGAGTATGCGATAAGAACTAAGCGAACCAGCATAACGGTAGTTGATTCCATCACTGGTTTCTATGAGCATAAGGAAATGGCAGCAAGACAGATAGTAAGGGCTGTGTTCAATATGCTAAAACGATACAAGCAAACCGCTCTATTAGTATCTCAGAAGCGCTCTTCCCAAGGGGCAGAAACAGCTGAGGCCGCCGGTGGATTGGCGGTTGCCCATATAGTAGACGGAACTATAGTGATGGATAAGAAATTGATCGAAACCAAATGGGAAATGAATCTTTATGGATTAGATCTAGGATCTGTGTTGCGAACTGTTAGGATAGATGGCTGTAGACTTTGTGGTCATGATACATCTACTTGGATCATGGAAATAACTGAGTCTGGGCTAATAGAGATAAAGGAGAGACTTTCCGATTTCATTCGCCGCTCTGTTTCTCGATAGCGGCTTCTAGTGACATATGTTTAGATGTTATTTCTCTCGTCTTCCTTGCTTCCTTTAACTTATGGAGCAGTTCAGCTGGTGTTCTGACTGGAAAGTTTATCTCGTTGAGTAACTCTACTACTGGTACACCCTTAATTTCTATACCGCTTACCCTTCCAACAAGCTCATCTCTTCCTACTGGGAACTTGAGCCCTTTTATGGCCTGCATCACTCTAAGTGCCCAGAATATGTCGACATCAAACGCGAGCTCGAGCTCACGTGCCTCTGCTTCGCCTATCTCTGCGGTAAATTCGAGCTTACCTTCGCGCTTGAGCTTTTCGTAAGCTAGCTTTGCTATACCACCCGCTATGTGCTCGTCTATTTGCTCTTTTTCACCTTTAAGGTACTTCTCCACCTCCTCACTCTTAGCCCGTAAGACATTTCTTACAGTTTCTTCTGTTATTCCCAATTCAGCTGCTATTTCTTTGTTCTCTTTCATTCCTTCGTTCTTCAGTACTATCACGTAGGCTGCTTCAGCTAGACTTGGTACCCAAGTTAGGTTCCTGTACTGAATTATGCGCTTTAGTCCACCTAGCAGATTTATGCTCTCCACAAACACTCGCATTGCAGCCTCTTCGTAATTAACCCTTTGGGGCCTTACCACTTCCATGAAAGATCACTTACTCTTCTTCTTTTCAAGTTTTTTCCTCTCCTCCTCTATCCACCTGAGCGAGCCCATCCAAGGCTGACGCATGGTGAGTGAGATCTTCTGCCTAGTCTTTCCTAAAGAAACACCAACTATTCTACACCTCACTAAATCTCCCTCTTGAAGTCTGCGCTTCGTTCTCCTTCCCACGTAGGTTGCGTTCTTCCTATCGTAGCTCACTCTATCTTGCATGACCTGCGATACATGGCAAAGTGCATCGAGTGCACCTATCCTTATAAAAGCACCGAATTCCGCTATTTCCTTGACCTCGCCCAACGTTACCTCGTTGTTGACTGGGGTGTAGATCAATGCCTCGTAGACAACGGGAAAGTAAACACCTGCATCGCCATGTCTAAGTGTGCCTTCACCGTACTCTAGGACTTTGGTCACAGCAACTATTACCCCTACATCCTGCTCTAATTTGCCCTCATTAGCTTCCCTCAGGCTAAGGAGTATGGCCTCTTCCAGATTAGAGCTTAGATATTTAGGATCGACGCGGGCTATATCCTTTATTTTGGCGAGTTTGAACATCTAGATCAACTCCAAGGTCTTTCTACCCCTAATCCTTATGATCCTTATTTTTCTCAGCTTCAAGTCTTTAATAAGCTTCTCATCGTTCGTAGCAACTGCAGCTAGCTTGGCTTCGTCGAA
Organism: uncultured archaeon; assembly: GCA_964623045.1. GTDB lineage: Archaea > Aenigmatarchaeota > Aenigmatarchaeia > GW2011-AR5 > JAHLMP01 > CAZUUD01. The sequence goes on from CAZUUD010000043.1 coordinate 3,749, forward strand.
ATTCAATATGGATTCGTCCGCATCTCTGCCAGGCGAGTCCACTATCTCAACTCCATTCCTCTTTAGGAGCTCTAATGCTATCCTTGCTTGACGTTTGCGTCTAGCAGCAAGCAGGTTCAGTTCCGCGAACGTCTGCTTAGTTATTGCCAACTTTCCCAACCATCTATACTCCTTGAGTTCTTCGAAGATTCTAATGCGCTCACATTCGAGTAGTATGCTACTATCCAACAGGATGTACTTCTCTACCATAAGAAGCTCCTTGGGTCAACGCCATTGGTAAGCCGCTGAATCGCAGCTTACCAAGAAGGGCAGAGCCCTTCGTCCCGCCAGTGGCGGGAACTGGTAAACGCCCCAATGAGCCGAACTTATTTTCTCCTTCCTTCTTTAAATGCTTTGCATCTCTTGTGAAGAAAGCAGCCCTCACACTTGGGATTAGCGATACAAATTCGCTTAGCAAACTCGTCTATTAACGCGTGGAACTCCTTGTAGATAGCAACTCTCTTGGGCAGCTTTGATTCGATGAATTTCCTTAGCCGCTCGTAATTATAACGCCCTTTCCATAAACCAAGTCTGACGAAGATCCTATGAGTATAACGATCGACCACAAATATCGGCTTATTCCCTGCATAGAGTAGGACAGCATCGCACGTCTCGTACCCTATGCCAGGTAGCGCTAATAGGGCTTTTCTAGCAGAATCAAGCGGAAGTTTGAGCAATTCTTCTAGACTAGAGTATTGCTTTAGGATTAGCTTTGCT
>CAZUUD010000044.1:0-3931 GCA_964623045.1 uncultured archaeon
TCCTTAGCCAGCTCTACTATCTTCCCCGCTATTTCGTAATAGCCATGCGAAGTTATGCTTTGTGAATCTCCTATCAAGAATACGAAATCGTTCTGCTTGCTCTTGTAATAGTAGAATTCTGCTTTAATGGGTCTCATGATACCATCTGGCCGAACCACTACGAGCGGAAGGAAATGGGGAGAGTAGAGCTCTGCAAAGAGCTTGGCCTTGAGTTCATTAACGAGATAACCAGCTGCTATTCTTCCAACGTTCCCTATACCGGGCAGACCCTGAATGAGAACAGGCTGCTTGAGTTTGGGTTTAGAAACGTACCTTATAGTAGTTCTTTCCATGCTCTACTCTTTCTCTTCAGTTCTATTTAAGCTTCGGATATAGCTCTCTAGATAGCTCATGTATGCCGCTAGGTCAGAGCTCAATCTTTTGACCTCGACTTCCAGTCTAGATACCCGTTTCTCGAGTTCATCCTCCTTTCTATTGGATTGAAGTCGTTCTCTTAGGTTATCTGAAAGATCCGTTAATGTGAGGATGTGCCTATCCAATTGTTCGATTGATGGAATGAGGGCGGATCTCATCTTACTCAGACCATCTTCGAGTTTGGCTTTGTGGATTAGAGAAAGAAGAGCAAGGAGTAGCAGGGAAAGTGCCAAGGGCGGGTCACGAGTGAACTGAATTAGCACATAAAGTGCAAAGAGCGTGAGTACCAGAAAGGCTAAGAGATCATAATCTAACTTTATTTTCACCATGAGGTTGTAACTAAAGGAAAGTTTTTAAACAAGCTATCTGTACTCCTCGCTTTCCCATTCTGCAAGTCTACCGCGCTCCTTTGCACGTTGACTTAGCATTCCCCAGAACTTCTCTGGAAGTACAAGTAAGCCTCTAAGCGGATCGAAGGCATGTCTTCTAACAGCAACTAAGGTTCTAGCCTCGAAATCACGAGTTATTCCATAGAACTCTGGTGGAAGCTTCTCCGGCGGTGTAGGTGGTTCCTTACTAAGTTCCCTTACTAAGTTCCTGAAGGCTATTGCAGATTGCTCTACACCATAGGATCCCATTTCCCATATGAGATAGGCATTCTTCATTCCTGCGAGCTTCAAATAGTAAAGCCATTTGTATAACACCGCCAAATCGGGAGACGGTACTTCAATCGGAGCATGTGCACCTACCAACGGTCGTGGTGCATTTATATGTACACAACTTATGTATCTGCCATAACCCCTATATTTCTCATATAACTCTTTCGCCTCGGCTATGGGATCTATCAGGTTAACAAGTAGGTGCTCGAAGTCCATGCAGTAGTTCAGGTGCTTGCCATCGTCGATGGCTTTACAGAGCTTCACGTGATCAACTGCTCTTATCAATCTAAGCTCTCCCTCTGCTCCCTTTTCCGGCATGGCAGTCTCTATATAGATCATCATCCCACGTTCCTTGCAGAAATCGTAGATACTACGGAATTTAGTTTTTTCTCCTTCTTTCTCAGCGATAGCGTATTGCTCTAAGGTGGTGAAGAGATGCCCCTCTATGTACTTTCCTGCAACCGCAGCCACTATCTGTTTCACGTACTCTGGCAACTTAGCAGACTCACCTAATTCGAGAATAGCTTTTCTACAGAGATCATAGGGATCCTGCTTAGTTTCTACTATGGATTCCCAAATGGGGTCTTTATGCTCGTACATCCACTTCGCGACGGTAAGGTAGGCAACGTACTCTTCTGCCTCACTCCCCTCTCTACGCCAATAATCGAAAATTCTATCCCAATCGTAATGCGTAGCATAATACCACACACGTTCGATTCTTCTGACGTAGTTCTCTCCAAGACTATCAATTATTTCCTGTTCGGCCTCCCTCTTTAGAAGCTCAGCCATCTCCCTTTTAGGCTCCTTCTTGAACCGTCTCCTGAAATCTTCCATTTTTTCCTTCCATCGCTCGTAGATCCGCTCCTCTAATGCTCTATACTCCCTACTAATTTGTTGTTTTCCTTCCTCAAATGATTCAACCCCCGAGAAGTACTCTACCACAGCTGGATCTGCAGCAGCTCCCATGGCAGCGTAGAGCACGCGAATGAACTTAGCCATGAACCAATCCTTGAGTCCGTGTCGCACTATCCAATCACCGAGGTTGGTACCATCTGGCCCTACTAGACGATCACGCCGCTCTACTCTTCCATACATCGCAGTGACATTAGGTCTAGCATGGGACGAGCTGTGGAAGAGGACGAATTTCGCCCCACAATCAGCGGCTGTTAATGTACCTATCCTTAGATTTTCTTGATAGATACGCCAATCGTAAGTGTAAGCAATAGTAAGGTCCATCCAGTAGGGTAGGTGAACACCGAGCTCGATCTTGTTCGCATTTTTGATCAGTTTGATCTGCTCGGTAAGCCTAGGCTCAAATGCCTCGCCCAGCTCCTCGAAATCCACCATTGCAAACTCGAAACCGTAACGAGCTGCTTCTGCTAACTTTCTAGCGAGACCCATCTTACGCAAGTGCGTTTCGGTGGGACCTGCTCTAGCAAAGCCAGGAGTAACACCAATCACATAACCAATAGGTTTGCCCTCCTTAGTAAATTGAGGCATGAGATGATATAGAAATGTTAATAAATTATAAGCTAGCTTTCAGTATGAATTAATTTCGAAGTCAACTACAAGGATAACATGTGTAACTTTTGTCTATTTCAATAGAGGAGATCTGTTTATCCCAACTATAGCTTGCGCATCCTGCATGTGGTCCCCATGCTACGCAAGGGGCACTCTCCTTACTTAGATCCGGAAGTTGAGTACAAATCTGAAGCTGTCCTGCACCATAATCAGAATCTCCATAAACCCAAACTAATCCGCTATCCTCGGGATATACTTCTATTGAGGACGTTACATCATTAAAGTTCAAACTTCCTAGATCACTCACACTCCCATCGATTACTCTTTTATCACCTCTAGAGAACGCATCCGCATAGAGTGTCACAATTGGCTTTAAACCAGGAAGTGTTTCTACCTTTACAGAACTTATTATCTCGTTCCAGGAAGAACGTGGGACTTCAGCACCAAACCATCCCGTTTCGTAGGGTCTATATTTTCCCAGATCTAATACATCTCCACAAAGCCTCGTAGAAACTCCCTTATGATTAGGGTCGGAGTAGATTATGACCCCACACCATCTCGGCACTTCTATGGAGCGGGCACAGTTGTCCCAATTTCCGTTGCATGGTCCAGGATCATCGCTTAGATCAGGATCGTCATTGTCTAACGTTAGTGATGATCCACTGTGAGAAGTCTCGCTGTATAGGGTAACGCTACATTTAACTCGCAAGTGTATAGGTGTTTCAGAGGACCATGCTTGGGAAGAAATCTTCTGCCCCTTTTCATTGTCATAGACATAAGCTCCAACTACGAGACTCCCCTTCCAATAAGGAGCTACCGTTAAGATCACAGGAATCTCTTGAGACTCTCCCGCCCTAACGTTTATAGGATAAGATATTTGTCCTATTTCTCCAACAAATCGAGGAGAAGATAATTCAGTTCCGACCTTTAGCTCTATAGCATTTCCATCAATCACAATATCTCTCTGAGCAAGTATACTAATTCTGTATTTCAATGTTACAGGTGTTCCTGGGTCGTGATAGATATAACCGGCACCGAACTCCCCATAGCTATCGCTCTCTCCTATTATTTCAGGCCCATCAATACGCAATGTAATGTACTCCGGAAAGAGTTCAGGAAAGATCCTAACCTCCTGACCTGGGCCCACGATTTCAGAAGCATTTCCTATCTTCTGTCCTAAAACTCTGGAGTAAGTAAGTAAAACTGCTAGGATGAATACCCCAACCACCAATATTACCAGCAACTCTACAGGTAATTTTCCTTTCATCTGCTCACCCTCTGAATTCAGGGCAACCACATATCCTCTTACAGCTCTCTATTCCAATCTTCGTACAATT
>CAZUUD010000044.1:3941-4291 GCA_964623045.1 uncultured archaeon
CATTAACTTCGTTGAAGGAAGCATCAGTAGGGTCGCACTGTGATATTATCCAGTTGCTACAAGCTTCTCTTACTTCACTTTCGTTCACTATAGCACCTGCTGGCCCTTCGACATGTTTCACGACTAGCATGAGCAAGATGAAGAGCACAACTACTAGCAAAATTATAGTCCCAAGATATTCGATGGCGCTTGCTCCCAACATCTATAAATTACCTATTCATTCCGAAATTTTAAGCTATGTCCTTACCGCTGTTCTGAAGACGTTGAGTAGCTCCTGAAGTGTGCTAACGATCTGACTGTAAAAGTATTCGAACTTTTTGCCCATCCCACAGACGCAGAGGCGAGCAACT
>CAZUUD010000045.1:0-336 GCA_964623045.1 uncultured archaeon
AGGAAGATTTATTCGGGTGAAACGCGAAGTAGACCTATTGAAACTCCTAGGGATGATAGATGACAAGAGCTAAGCTAAGGCGGGCACTTGGATTTTGGGAAGCAACACTGATAGGAGTTGGTATCATTCTCGGTGCTGGAATCTACGTGCTAATAGGCAAAGCTGTTGGCCTCGCTGGAAATGCAGTCTGGTTGAGCTTCGTTTTAGTTGCAATAGCTTGTGCATTTACTGGTTTAAGCTATGCTGAACTTGCAAGCATGTTTCCAAAGGCAGGAGCAGAATACGTTTACATCTCACAAGCTTTTGGAAAGAGGTTAGCATGGTTCATAGGATGGT
>CAZUUD010000045.1:346-3548 GCA_964623045.1 uncultured archaeon
GGTTACTCGTAATCGGTGGTATGTTAGGAACAGCAACAGTCTCGCTTGGATTTGCAGGTTACTTCACTGCTCTATTTCAAGCACCAAGGCTGTTAGTAGCAGCAACGGCAATTCTAATATGCTGTCTAATTTTAGTGGCTGGAATAAAGGAATCCGCATGGGTCGAGATAGCCTTCACCCTTTTGGAAGCTGCAGGTCTGGTAATGATAATAATCTTTGGACTGCCCTACCTGGGAAGGGTGAATTACTTCGAGGTAGCAAGGGGGATAGATGGCTTATTTGAAGCAGCCGCTCTGATATTCTTCGCTTACATAGGATTCGAATCCGTAGCCAGACTAAGCGAGGAAACTAAAGATCCACGTAGAAGCATACCTCTAGCAATACTCGCAAGCCTTGCTATTTCAACCCTCCTTTATGTAGGCGTTGCGATAGCAAGCGTTAGCGTAGTAGGATGGGAGCAGCTGGCTAAGAGCGAAGCACCATTAGCGCTAGTAGCGAGCACAGCATTAGGTAGTGGTGCTTTCAAACTCCTAACCATCATTGCCCTCTTCGCGACTTTCAACACGGTCTTAGCGATAATGCTAACTACAGTGAGGTTAATCTACGGAATGGCATCGCTACGCGTTCTTCCTAGATTCTTGGAGCACGTATCAAGAGGAACCAGAGTTCCCGTAGAAGCAACCTTAACAACCACTTTGACTTCATTAGGCTTTCTCCTTCTCGGTAACCTGAAGACCATAGCAAGTATGACCAACTTTGCCACTCTCCTGACTTTCACGCTCGTTAACTTGAGTCTAGTCAAGTTCAAGCTCAGTGGTAGAAGAGGTAGATTCTCTACACCAACACTAGGCAAAACCCCTATCATACCCTTCCTTGGTGCTTTGAGTTCGCTGGGTATGTTGGTTTATCTGGAGACCGAGGCGATTCTTTTTAGCATAATACTGTTGGGAGTAGGATTAATTTTCTACTTAACAATGGAAAAGTTAGGAATGATAAAAAGCTCCTGAGGAAAGGAACTAACATGTCTGCTAATCAACCAACTAGGCTTAAGAATTTCGGCGAGACGGATCCAAAAATCTGGGAAGAGCCTGTTCTAGAAGTTTTCAGAAAGGCAGCAAATAACTTCGTTAGAGAAAGACTGGGAGAGACGAGAATTCTAGCAGCAAGCATGGATTGGTTTACAGAAGAATGGGGTAGAGATACCTTGATATCCTTACCAGGGCTCTTGCTCGTTAACTCTAGATTTGATGAAGCTAGAAGTGTCCTGAGGAGGCTGGTACGTTTTGAGAATAATGGTTTGCTTCCTAATGTGATCTCCGAGAAGGGGATAAGTTACAATAGCGCCGACGCATCACTTTGGTTGTTCTACACTCTTAACAAGTATATTACCTACACAAACGACTGGACTCTAGTCAAGGAGTTTCTACCAACAATTAGACGAATACTTCGTGCGTACATCGAAGGTACAGGTTACTATCGTTATGGTAAATTTCAGCGAATCTTCGTCGATAAAGATGGACTTGTCGTGAGTCCTCCTCAAGCTACCTGGATGGATGCAGATGCCTATGGAAGAATAAAACCAGTAACTCCGAGAAATGGTAAGGCAGTTGAGATCAATGCGCTTTTCTATGCTTCACTAAGCTTTCTAAAACGACTTGAAGCAGAGTTAGAAATTGAGGTACGAGGTTTGGAAGAAATGCTAGAACGAACCAAATCAGCTTTTAACGATAAGTTCTGGGATCCAGAAAGAAAGGTGCTCTATGATGTCATAGAAGGAGATCCGCACGGAAATGCGATTAGACCGAACATGGTGATAGCTGCAGTAGTAGGTGGAGATCTGCTCTCTATTGATAGGAAGATTGCAGTATTCGAGAGGACCAAAGCAGAGCTCCTAACGCCAGGTGGATTAAGGACGCTAGCCCCATCTGATCCGAAATATGTGGGTAGCTATGATACCTATGCCCCTGTGGAAGTGAAGGATCTTGCATATCATCAGGGTACAGCTTGGCCATGGTTGATGGGATTCTTTTGCGATTTGTTAGTCGAGATAAGGAGATATGAGGAGAAGAGCCAACAATCGATAAAAGAGGAGCTCCGATGGCTCCTAGCACCTCTTGTGACATTTTGTCTCGAGAGCCCCTACCACTCTCTTCCAGAGCTATTCTCAGGAGATCTTCCCCATGAGCCAGGTGGGACGAGATCTCAAGCTTGGAGTGTTGCAGAAGTGCTAAGAGTTATACTTGAATACGAATTAGTTTAGACCCCTAGAACATTCTTAACGAGTTTGGGAAGAACGAAAGAGGCATCGTAGAGCTCATCGGAGTAGTATTTGGTCTTAAGATTACATCTACGCCTTCTCGAGATTCGTCTCTCTGAGGCTAAAGAAAAGATCCATAATCCACCTGGATAAGTAGGAATGGTAGCACGAAATACCCTTACTTCCTTGAAGGTTTTCATCAAACTTCGAAGAGATCTTCTAATGTGAGTGGAGTGATACCAAAAACTTCCTAACTGTACTGCTAGTATGCCATTTGAATTTAGATGGGCCTTTGCTAAGGAATAGAATTTCTTTGTGAACAACTTTCTAGCAACACCTACAGGATCGGTAGAATCTACGATGATCACATCAAACCCCTTTCTAACGTTTCGAAGGTAGTTAAACCCGTCCATTATGTGAAGCTCAACTCTTGCTAGAGCTCTAGCCATCTTCGGAAAGTAGAGTTTAGATATCTCTATTACGTCTGGATCAACTTCAACTAGAGTTACCTTAACACCATGCCTTAGGCATTCCCTAGCAATACCACCGTCGCCCCCGCCTATGATGAGAACATCTCTCGGATTAGGATGAGAGAATAGCGCAACGTGAGTCAAGATTTCATGATATATGAACTCATCTTTTTCTGTGAGTTGAACAGTACCATCTAATGCTAGTAATCTGCCAAATTTTTCGGTCTCATAAACTTCTATCAGATGAAATGGCGACCGCTTTTCAAATAATTTTTTACCCTTTAGTCTGATAGAAACACCATCATATCGTTCTTCAAACCACATATAGATCTCTTCTCGCCTCGTTAAATATAGCATTTGCTCTTGAGGAACTTCCAAAATCAATAATGAGTATTTTAGAAGAGTTTTGCAACCTTTTACTCCGAATTCAAAGGTTGAAATAATGCGCCGGCCGGGATTTGAACCCGGGTCACTG
>CAZUUD010000045.1:3558-4220 GCA_964623045.1 uncultured archaeon
AGGCTAGACTACCGGCGCCTAGTATGATCTAAGCGTAAAGAATTTTATTAAAACGATGAAAATTCACACAGCTGCAAAAGAAAGGCTTCTGAATTTACTGGTAACGTAAATTTGCTACGATAAGAATTCCAGAAGCTCTTTACCTTTAGCAATAGCTAGGTCTAGAGCTTGTTCTATCTCCTCTGGAGTAAATCCTTTACTTCCTCCTTTTTGGAGCGCACATATCTTTGCTTGCTCGTTCTCGAAGAACATTCCAACTGTGAGTCGGGCATCTAGTGCATCCTCCTCCTTAAGGTTAGGATCGACGAATAGGGTATTTCCTATCTTGCATATCGTAGTAGCTACAGGTAAACGCGCTAGCTTAATACTCCCAGTAGCAACTTCTCTATCCACGGCTGGTTTATCTTCCACAACCTCTACCTTAGGTATTTTCGCATCCTTTAGTGCTGCTACAGCAGCTAGGCAGCTAGCATCGATGAGATCGCCATTGTGATCTAACACCACGAGGTCTATCATAACCTTCCAAACGAGATCCTTAGCTATCACTAGTTCTTCGAGTGGAATTGCTTTACTCTCTCTAATTACGCGATCAACTACCCTAGCTAGTTCTATTGCCTCTTCTCTTGGTGGTCCGGGCTCGAATTCTTCACTAGCTAAAGGCA
>CAZUUD010000046.1:0-3951 GCA_964623045.1 uncultured archaeon
GAAAGCTGGTTTATGATGTCGAGAAAAAGCTTGGCATTAACCCTCAAGCTTAAATCGCCTAATCACGAAATCCTTATCTAGTGCTAGTAGGAATGGCGCTAGCCTTGGACCATGGTCTTTTCCTAAGAGGATTAAGTAAGCGCTACTGAAGAACTCGGGCGAGGTAAGTCGATGTCTCTTCGCAATATTATATAGCTCAGTGTGAAGTTCTTCTACACTAAATTCCTTCTCCTCTAGTACTTGAGCTACTTCTTTCAAAGCTGCTTTTTGTCTTTCATTGAGCTGTGATAGAATCTCTTCTGGAACCTCCTTTAGAACTTCAAATCTTACGCTGGAAGGGGCGAACCTCCTAACCCATTCCTTAGCTAGTTTCAGTCTAGTTATGAGAGCCTTTCGCGAACTTTCATCTAACTCACCTCGAAGATGTCCTATTCGCTTTAGCAAATGAATCGCCTTCTCTACTTCCTCTTCTGGATCTTTGAGTAACTGAGCTAAGAGAGCGGCGATAGAATAGGACAACCTAAATGGCTTGCTCTGCGGAATTTCGCGATCACACCACGCAAGCTCATACCTTATTCTAATTTCCCGTTCCTCCCTTTCGTTCTTCGCTTGCTCTAAGTCAAAGTAAATTCGCTCTACTCTATCGAACTCCTCTACGAGATTCAGTTGCTCGAGTGATATATCGCGCTGTTTAGTTGGTCTTTTGGTATAAAGATAACAGAAGACTTCAGGCTCCATTATGCTTAGCATGTCATGCATCACATAGGCATTACCATGTCTCGTGCTCATCTTCTTCCCATCTACTAGAAAGAATTCATAAACGAAAGTTAGGATGGGTGGATAATCGAAGACCTTTGGTAAGATTTCGCGACAGATTGGCCAAGAACCGACGTAATGATCTTTTCCAAATGGTTCCACTACGGTTTTGAACATCACCATCTGTGCAGGCCATTCTAACTGCCAATCCAACTTACCGCTTCCCCTATCCCAACTCACACTCCCTCGATAACCACAGCTCGGTACCACGTACTTTCCGGCTAAAGCTCTTGAGGTGCATTTGTAGTATACGGTTCGAGACTCTAGATCGACGTCATACACCTTGCCGGTTAGCCTGCCACAGTTCTCGCATATGACCCAGAAAGGATAGTATCCAGGAGTCTTCGTAGTCTTGTACCTCATTAGAATCTTCCTTACCACTTCTATTCGTTCGAACACCCTTCTTATGAACTCGTCGAATTTACCTTGTTTGTAGAGATCCACATTTCTATAGTATTCGGTTTTCCTTATTCCTGCCATCCTGCAACCCTCTTCCCATACGCGCTCGAAGTGCGTAGCCCAAGAATCGCAACAACCAAATGGATCTGGAACCGAAACTAGGGGAAAACCAACATAGTTCGAGAGTTTTCTTAGCTCCTCATCAGAAAGTTCATGCCATTTCCCATCTAAATCGACGACTCGCTTCGGAATCTTCCTGAGCGGGTCCATATCATCGTGGGTTTGAACATGCCTCGCTTTGTGTCCCAACCTTTCTATGAACTTCGCTACGAAGTAACTACGGATGTTGTCGTTGAAGTTACCTATGTGCTTAGCCCCACTAGGAGTTTGACCACTCCTGCAGGTCACTACCTCAAATCCTCGGCGTTTAGCCTCTTCTATCGCACGCTCCGCTATTTGTTCTGCCCAAAACTTGGGTCGCGAGATGACCATGGTTTTTAATTCGGGTCAGAAACTAAAATGAATTTATGTCTAAGGCTTTCGAGTTCGTAGACGTGACACCTGCTGACGTAGCATTCAAGGCGTGGGGTAAGACGCTTGATGAACTCTTTGCTAATGCTGCAAAGGCTATGTTCGAAGTGATGGTAAATACGGAGCAAGTAGAGCAGCTCGTCGAGCGCGAACTCGAAGTGAAGGGCGATGATTTACCTGATCTCTTGTTCAACTGGCTAAATGAACTCCTATATTATGTGGATGCGGAAAACCTTGTTTTCTCCTACTTCGAAGTTAACATCGATGAGCCAAAATTGAAATTAAAAGCAAAGTGCAAGGGCGAGCCCATGAACCCCGAGAAGCACGAACTCAGGACTCACGTAAAGGCAGCTACCTACCACAAGTTAAAGGTAGAAAAGAAGAATGGCTTATGGGAAGCGTTCGTTCTTCTAGACATATAAAACGTTGTCCAAATTGTGGAGGCGATCTGGTCCGCTTGATAGGCGAATGGGTGTGTATGGAGTGCGAATACCACGATGCGAAAGGTAAACCGAGAAAGGAGAGTTTCAGGTGAGATTAAGGAGGTAATTCACTAGCTCATCTAGCTTGACTAACTCTTCCTTACCACTTTCCATATCTCTTATTCGCACTGAATCTTTCTCCAATTCCTTCTCTCCAACTATCACTACGAACTTCACTGCTCGTTTCGATGCATACTCCAGTTGCTTACCCAACTTTCGTTCCATTAGATCGAACTCGCAACTTATACCACTCCTCCTAAGCATCCCTACTATCTCTAACGCCTCGTATTTTGTTTGTTCACCTACATTAGCAACGAAGCACTTGAGAAGTGGTTTAGGTCGTAACTTTTCCCTAATGACCTCTAGTATCCTTTCCAAGCCAAGACTTATCCCGGTTGCTGGTAGATTCCCTCCTCCCAGCGAGGCTATGAGATCATCGTATCTCCCCCCGCCAGCTATGCTACCTACCTTCTCCTTAGTTTCTATCTCGAAGATGGGTCCAGTATAGTAATCAAGACCCCTTGCCAAACAAGGATCTACCAACATCCTCGCTTCTACTCCGAGGGCCTCTAAATATCCAACTAAAGCTCTCAACTCCTCTATTCCAGCCTTGCCTTCTTCGTAACTTCCTATCAACTTCTCCAACTCGTTCAAGGTGTCTCCTACATCTTTCTTCTTTCCTAAGTTCAACACCTCCATTAGTCTTTCTACTACGTCGTTTTCTATTCCTGCACGAATCAGCTCTTCTCTCACGCCTTCCACTCCGATCTTCTCGAGTTTATCAAGACATCTAAAGCAGCAAAGCTTCTGATCTGCTCTAACACCGGCATAGGTAGCGATTGCAGACAGTATCTTTCTATTGTTCAGTCTAATCGTGAAATCCTCGAGACGGATCGATCTAAGAGCATCGACAGCACATGCCAATACTTCCGCATCTGCTAACATGCTAGGGCTTCCAACTATGTCAATATCACATTGATAGAATTCCCTCAACCTACCCCTTGCCACATCCCCATAGCGCCAAACTTTCGCTATCTGATATCGCTTGAATGGCAAGGGCAGCTCTGGATTCATGGCGATGAACCTCGCGAGGGGGACCGTTAGATCATATCTAAGTCCAATCAATCTTCCACCCTTATCTTCGAAGAAATAAGCCTCCTTTAGTATTTCTTCTCCTCCACCTCCCTTTGCAGTCAACGTTTCCGCTAACTCAAGCGCTGGCGTTTCGAGCGGCTCGAAACCATAGCGCTCAAATACAGAGCTAAAACTATCCTTAATAAGTCTGAGAAGTTTCGCTTCAGTCCCGGCGTAATCACGTGTTCCTCTCACTAAACCAAATCGTGTCATAGATGAAAATTGTCAGCTAGCTTAAAAACTACACGCATTTAAAACTTTGACCTTAAAACCAAGCTATGGCATCGTTCAAGCTAGTCATCAACGATCCCGAGACAGGTAAGAGCTATCAAATCGAACGTAGCTGGGAAGAATGTTCATTTCTTATAGGGAAGCGAATAGGATTTAGATTTGCAGGCGATCTAATAGGACTACCAGGTTATGAGCTTAAGGTTACAGGAGGAACTGATAGAGACGGGTTTCCTATGAGAAGCGACCTACCCGGCACAGGTAGAAAACGCATCTTAGTTTCTAGAGAAATAGGTTTCCATGAACGAAAGAGAGTGAGAAAAAAGCTTAAACGGATAAAGGGGCTGAGAGTAAGGAAAAC
>CAZUUD010000047.1:0-1332 GCA_964623045.1 uncultured archaeon
TTAGCTCTGGGAAAGCTTCCCGAACTTCCAGGAAGATCTTCTTTATCTTCTTCATTTCTACCATTCAGGAGTAACGGATTTAAGCTCTGATACTACGAATATGAATGTTCGTCAGCTATCGAACGTGGAGAGAGATATATGAGGATCTTCCTCCTCAGCTCAAATCGATCTACAAAGATCTTCCAGAGGGTCAGAAGAACAGAATAGAAGATATTCTGCTTCGCGTGGTGAATGATCCGCTCCAGAGGGGAGCGGTAAGCTACGCGATCGAAATTTCTGAAGAGCTAGCCCAAGAAGAGCCAGAAGTGATCTCGATTCGCGGTTCCTGTATGAGGGGGACTCTGAACAAGAAGGATGACATAGACTTCGTGGTCTTTCCCCTAGCTTCTGAGACCAAAGAAAGGATTCTAAAACGATACGAAACTAGGGTTAAAGAGGAGCTAGGTCTTAGGAGGAAGCATCCGATTTCGGTTTTCGTTCCAGAAGTTTGGTCGACGGAAACCTTCGTAACAGATCCTGTGGTGTTGGATTTACTAAATCCGGAGCCGAGCATTTCCGGGTTTTTGTACTCCGATGCAGAGGAATACCTTAATGCTATAAGATATCGGGTGAACCAAGCACTTTCGGATAAGTATGCGGATGTCATCGACTTAGATGAAGAGTTGAGGTTCGAGCTGAGGAAGCGATATGGACTAACGACGTATCAAGCCAAGGGGCTTACTGCAATTACCGATGCAAGACTAGTTGGACTGAACTTCTGTGAGAAGGATTACGAGAAACAGGCGATCATAGAGCTAAGAGATGGGTTCTTACTGAACCACTTCGGTTCTAAACTAGGAAGAAAGCTTAAGCGCTGGCTAAGACGCTAGAATTTATGGAATTTCGCTTGGTTTGGTTCGATTCCTTTGGCGCGAAGTCAAGCTGTGTTGCCGTAAAGGCGGGAAGGCATAAGCTTGTGATAGACCCTGGCATAGCGATAATGCACCCTTCCTTTCCAGCCTCTGCTGCTAAGAAGGCCTATTGGTATGCGAAGGGAAGAAAAGCTGTGATTAATGCTTTGAAATGGGCAGATCTAGTAGTGATTTCCCACTATCACTGGGACCACTTCATTCCAGAACCAAGATTATATATAGGTAAGAAACTCTTCGTCAAGAATCCTAACGAATACATAAACGACTCCCAACGAAAGCGAGCAGAGGAGTTCTTCGGTAAGCTCTTCGAGCTAGTAGGGATCAAAAAGACTGCGAAGAAGAAGCGTAGAAAGAGCTATGAGGATCCTTGCAAGCGTCTTAGGAGCGTTAAGCTAGACTTTGGTGATTATCAGCGAAGGAG
>CAZUUD010000047.1:1342-2943 GCA_964623045.1 uncultured archaeon
AGAAGGAAGGAGCTATTGAGGTTGGGAAGGAAGTGGTTTAAGACGAGGGTAGAACGATGGGGGCACTATGAGCCAATTCCAGAGGTAGCTAACAAAAGTATTAAGTTGGTTTTTCCAGAGGGCAAAACGTTTAGATTCGGCCCTCTTAAGCTAAGGTTCACCCAACCGCTATTCCATGGCATAGAATATTCACGGGTAGGATGGGTATTTGCTACTATCGTAGAGTGGAAAGGTAAGAAGCTACTCCACTCCTCTGATCTTAATGGTCCTATAATTGAAGATTATGCGGATTGGATCATAGAAGAAAATCCAACTTATCTGATCCTCGATGGGCCCATGACCTATATGCTTGGCTATACCATGAATCGAACGAACTTCAGACGAGTACTAGCTAATGCCAAGCGCATAGTAGAAGAGGTTGACTTCGAGGTTATGATCTGGGACCATCACTTGCCTAGAGAATCCAGATTTAGGACGCGAACCAAGGAGGTATGGGAGCTGGCGAAGCGATTGGGAAAGAATTTGCTAACTGCAAGCGAATATCAACTCCGGAAGAAACCCGTAGTAGAGAGTTCGTGAAGTTCACGTTACCTTCATGTGAAATGAAGGAGGGACCCATATTTTTTATGGTTTTCTCCAGAAGAACTTCATATGAACGATATTAAGCTCGGATACCTCATAGGGGTGTTATTTCTCAAGGGTACTATGCTTGCGAAGGAAGGAAACTTCGTCCTAAGTTTGAGGTCCAAGCGAAAGGTAGTGGTTGAGAAGGTTGCGAAGATCTTGGGAGAGATCGGAGAAGTTGATATGAAGGTTTTCAGGTACCCCTCTTCGAAAAACATTTCCTATGGAACTAGGATCTATTCCCGCAAATTGGTAGCCAAGGTTATTAAGTTAATGGAAAATTTAGAGGGCGAGTTGAGAAGAGAAGAATTCGTTAAGGGGTTTCTCAAGGGGGTATTAGAATCGAAGGGAAGTTACTCCTTGAAGGTAGAAAAACGAAATGGTAGAGTAAGAACCGTGCCTAGAATTAGGATAAATTCAGTAAATAGAGAAAAGCTTAGATTAGTGAAGGGGCTCCTTGGGAGGCTTGGGATTAATGCTTCCTTGAGTAGGGCTGGTAAGCTATGGCAGCTAGAGATCAAGGGAAAATTTAGGATAGAGAAACTAGATGAGATAGTACCAGATGGTCTGTCGAATTTGTCCGTCTTGTCTGATCACTCAAACCTGAGATAAGAATCGTCCAACTTCGTTAGCCATATGAAAGGAATCCGTTTGGTTTGTTTGTTTTGTTTGAGCGTTTGGTTTGGGTATAATATTACCCCTTTCTAGCCCTTAGAGAAACCGAAAAGACAAACAGACAAAACAAACAGATTCCGCTCTGAGCCAACCAAGGTGGAATGGGGTGTGGTTGACCATCCTAATGTAGGGATAAGTGCTATGGGCTTTTACTAGCACTATGACTCACCTGCAAGCCACTCGTTTAAAAGGGTGGTAGTTGACCTTAATCGCCTCAAGGAGATTCTATCCGAGAACGTGGTGAGAATTGCAGTGATACCGAAACTTGAAATTAATTAACTTTAATGTGAAATTGTTTTATC
>CAZUUD010000047.1:2953-3663 GCA_964623045.1 uncultured archaeon
GAAGTTTTAAATATAGGTACAAGTAAAGGTCTTCTATGCTCGTGCGACCTCACGAAGAGGTCGCAGAGAGCATGGCCCTTTCGTGTACTGCACGGAAGGGCTAATTTCACGAAAATCGAAATGAAGTTTGGTGAAATAGAATGCAACTCCGCGGCGTAGTGAAGGCGCTAGCCGCGGGTGCCCTAGCAGCTGTAGCAGCTGCTAGTACGATAGCAGCAGCTTACACACTTGCTGACTATCCAGCACCCTTCGTAACGGATTCTACAGTAGATGCATTGATAGTGGTGGGTGAGAACGCCCACCCAGCAGATGTAGTGGGAGCAATAGATCTAGCAGCTAGACTTGGTGCAGAACCACAAGTTACGAAGACAGGAACGGTTGAGGTAGAGGTGCCTGCAGCTGCAGGCACGGTAACGCTAACTGGCGGTGCAGATCTAAACACAGAAAAGGAGAAGATATACCTCGACAGCGCAATTAACACGGCTGTTGAGGTTCTCACTAAGGACGACCTAAGCCTTTTGGCAGACGGAACAGTAAGAGATGATGAGGGAAACGAGTACGACTACAGCCAGTACATAGTTCTAGGAGGTAAGACAGTGGACTACGGCCCAATTTCTGCCCTTAACGTAAAGGATCCAGAATACTACATTGATGTAGAACAGAATGAGAATAGTCCACTTTACACATTGAAGGTAGTCTTCGACGAAACT
>CAZUUD010000048.1:0-3401 GCA_964623045.1 uncultured archaeon
GTTTCACTTTCAACGTAGTTTGATCCTTTGGATCCCAACCAGCTATCACGCTTAGAAGGAGCGCGACATCGTGAACGCACTTACCTATGCAACCTATCTTATCGAGTGAGCAGGCATAATCTACCAATCCCCACCTAGATACCAGACCATAAGTGGGCGTAAGACCTACTACTCCGCAGAAGCTTGCGGGACAGGATATACTCCCACCAGTGGATTCTGCGAGGGCTATTGTTGGATACTTGCAGGCTGCCACGAAACCAGCCGCCCCTCCGCTAGAGCCACCGCAGCTTCGCGAAGGATCGATTGGATTCTTTGGTGTAGCGTATGCACAATTCGTAGTGAAAGTTCCAAATCCAAATTCATCCATTGCGGTCTTCCCTACTATCGCACCGCCAGCCTCGCGAACTTTAGCTACACAAGTCGCATCGAAGGGAGGAACATAACCTTTCAAGATCAAAGATCCAGCCGTGGTTTCCAGACCCTTAGTACAGAGATTGTCCTTCACCGATATAGGCAGACCATAGAGGGGAGGACATCGCTTTGTACTAGTAAAATAGGCGAAATCCGCTATTGTCACGAAGAACTCATATTTCTGCTGTAGTTCTTGGACATGAGAATAGAATTTCTCATAGAAGTCAGTGTAATCCAACTCCCCGTGCTTAGCGCTTTCTAGGAACTCGTGAACTGACATGAGGTTTAGTTCTCTGGCAAATTTTTTAACGGGGCTGAGGTAAGTAATGAAATGGGAAAGCGTGCCGCCCCTAAACTACACGTAAGTTCCTTTAACACAATTCTAGACTACCTTAGGGAATTCTATGGGGGCGGCAGCGGGGAAACCCTGCCCTAAAGCCTGTCGCTCTTCTTTGCGCGTTGTGGCTACCACAACGGAAAGAATGGTAGTCACGTATCTATACGGGGCGAAGAAGGTGGTATCTTAGGGTTGGTCGAACGTTACTCTAATAATGGAAAGGAGAAATATAGGTGGATCTTCCATAGCGAACGTGTTACTCTACATGGTGGCTGTAACTACTGCAAACACTTGAAGTTAGAAAGCCTAGATGGAAGGAAGGAATTCAAGATAGATTACATCAAATTCTCTTCACGATCAATGGAGGTGGGTTACAGAGAGCTAGAACGAATTCGCCAAGAGCTGCGTAGATGGTTTGTGAAGAGGCTGAACAAAAAGAGTTAAAACTTTCCTTCGATCCTGGTTTTTATGCCCTTTGCATGCAAGCGATGCAAACTCATCGTAGAATCGAGACGCTGTCCGAGATGTGGAAGCGAAACTACGAGTAGCTTCCAGGGTATGGTGGTGATATTCGATCCCAATAGTGAGGTTGCAAAGAAGCTAGGAATAAATGAGCCTGGAAAATATGCTATAAAAATATGAGGTGATTGAGATGAAGCTCCAGATAAAATCGGAGCGGAATAATCCATTCCTGAAACGAAAAGAGATAGACTTGATGATAGATCACGAAGGCCAAGCAACCCCCACGAGGGAGCAACTCAGAGAAGAGGCAGCAAAGCTGCTAAACGTAAGTAAGGAATACATAGAGGTTAGGCGAATAATGTCGGTAAAAGGAGCAGCGAAGAGCGTTGCCAGGATATACGTGCATGAGGAGCCAATTGCTGAGGAGAAGAAAGAGAAAACAGAAGCGAAACCAGAAGAAACACCTGAAGCAGAGACCCCCAAGACGGAAGGAGAGCAAGGAAGTGGGGAAAAGTCTTAAAGTTTCTTAGAAATCTTGCTTTATGCCTGAGTTCACCTACAAAGGAAAGACACTAGAAGAGCTGCAAAAGCTAGACCCCAAGGAGTTTGCACAATTAGTCCCAGCTAGGCAACGCAGAACCTTACTTCGCGGCCTAACAGAGAGACAACGAAAGTTACTGAAGCAGATAATAGAAAATAAGAGCAAGGGCAAGATCACGCGGACTCATGATAGAGATATGATAATTCTACCGCAGATGATCGGGGCAAAAGTAGCGGTCTACAATGGAAAGGAGTTCGTAACCTTTGAGATAATCCCGGAGATGCTTGGCCATAGATTAGGAGAATTTGCCCTCACGTGCAAGAAAGTAGAGCACTCTGCACCAGGTTTCGGAGCTACGCGCAGCTCTAGCGCCCTACCCAAGAAGTAGTTTTTAATCCTTACGACATTGCTATATCTTCCATGCCCTATACTTTCGTACCTAAAGAAAGACATGCGAAAGCATGGGGATGGTTCAGAATATCTACTAAGGACGCGAAGGTCATCTGTAGAGTGATAAGAAAGAAGCCACTGAAGCGAGTAAAGCGATTACTAGAGGATCTGTTAGCTAAACGGAGAAGTTTAAAAGGCAAGTACTACACGAAGGCTGTTACTTACATAAAGAAGCTTCTAGAGTCCTGTGAGAAGAATGCAGAGTACAAGGGACTAGATAAGGAAAAACTCATCGTTTATGCAAGTGCACATAAAGGACCTACGCTCGTTAGAGCTAGGAGAAAACGAGAGCATGGAATCAGGATGAAGTCTACGAACGTTGAAATAATTCTAGTAGAGCAAACGTAATCAGATGGTAAGCTTCATTGCTACATGCGTTCCTGGCCTCGAGGAAATAGCGTCGAAAGAAGTTAGAAGACTTACGGGAGCTAAAGCTAGACTGCTTCACGCAGGAGCTATAAGGTTTAGGGGTAAGCTTAGCGACGTGTTCATTCTGAACTACTGCTCACGTACGTTACATCGTTTAATTCTCCGTCTTTCCGCTGGAAAATTCAAGGATCTAGAGGAGATTCACAGGAAAGTGAAACAAATGGATTTAGAGGGTCTCGTAGCTCCTGAGCAAAGCTTCGCTGTTATCGCAGAGCGAGTAGGAAGGCATAACTTCACTAGTATAGAATTAGCAGCCACGATAGGCAGAGCTATAATTGAGAACTTTCTAGCAAGTCAGGGAAAGAGACTGAAAGTAAACCTAAGAGATCCGGATGTGATCTTTCGATGTGAAGTAAGAGATGATAGGTTCTGGATAGGAATAGATACTACTGGTGAGTCTTTGCATAGGCGTTGGTACAGAAAATTTGCGGGTAAGGCTCCATTAAAATCTACTATAGCATCGAGCATGGTAATGCTCAGTGGCTTCAAGGAAGGGGAACATTTGCTAGATCCCTTTTGTGGTGTAGGAACTATTCCCATAGAGGCAGCTCTACTGGCGCAACGAATAACACCAAATCGAAATCGTAGTTTTGCATTCGAAAGGCTAGCATTTCTAGATCTTACCTACTTCGAAGCCCTCAAACGAAGTTGCAAGGCCAAGGAAAGAAAGCTAAAGGGAAAAATAGAAGGAGTGGATCTAGCCAAGGAAGCCATAGAACGAACAAGAGCTAATGCTAAAGCTGCTGGTGTGCGGATAAGATTTAGAAAGGG
>CAZUUD010000049.1:0-2549 GCA_964623045.1 uncultured archaeon
CACCTATGTTTCCTACAACCAAAGTTGTAGGAGCAACATCTCTAACATAGAAAGTATCTCTCGTTTTAGGATCTTCTAACATCACCCGCTGGGATCCTAAGCCAAAACCTATCCCGAACTCTTCTGCAATCGCGGCCAATTTCTTATTGATCTCACCAGCATGTTTAGTTCCACCAGTCAATGCAGCTATCATCAACGGAAGCTTCAAACGCTTACCAAGAAATGTAGTTGAAGTGTCTATCTTAGTGAAATCAACCTCTGGTAATGCATTATGAACTAACGAGACCTCATCGAAGTAATTTTCCTTACATTCAATAGCTTCTCTCACAGCAATCTCCAGATGATCCCTCTTACGTTCTTTGGTTATCATCTCCATCTAACCCAGCGGTTGGATAGTTACATCTGTGCTCCCCCTCAGTTCATAAGTATAGGAAGCCTTTGCTGTAATCTTAAAGGTCTTGTAAGGTTCGCTGATCGATGGAGCTCCTATCTTAAAGATGAGTGCAGGGGATTCGCGCATGAAGAGCTCAATAGGCTCCGCGTTTTCACATGTACTACCACTACACGAGAACATTTTCCCGTTCCACTCCCTTAGCGTGATACCACTTGGGAACACGAGTTTCAGCTTGCCAGCCTCTATTCGCTCATCCTTGAGATAACCGCTTCCTTCATTTTTCAGTATTACTCTTAGAGTTGCTGTCGTTCCAGAAATCATCACATCAGTTCCAACTAATTCCATGTAGATCTTGACTGGACCACTTCCAAGGATCTTATTCGAAACTATACTCACACTCTTTCCAGCTTGTTGCAGACGTTTTATCTCCTCTTTATTAACCACTACTACCTCATAGCTGGATAAGGCTTCAAACCCATAGAGCACCCTGTAACTTATTTTGGGAGTAATCCTAACGTTTGCTATCTCTTCCGCACCAGGTGCTTCTAAAGTGAAACTCACGACCTTTTCGTCTAAAGGAAGGAGATCTACGGTCTGACTAGAACTGCCTGTTAACTTGAAGACCGAGGGATCGAATACTTCGACTTCCACGTTCTTTATCGTTCTGGTTTCATCCAAGTTTGCTAGATTGATGTAGAGTTCGAAACTTTGCCCAGCTAGAATTGGAGGTTTGGGAATAGTGGTAGCACCTTGGAGGGCTAGCACATCATTCACGGCCTTTTCTACTCGCTCTTTATGCTCTATTCCCTCAATTGAGAAAGAGAAGAACTGGCTTGGTGAGATACATAAGGAAGCTATGAGGAGCACTGCGAGGAGTGTGAATAGTATCTCACGAGACATAATGATAAATTGAGGGAACGTAATTAAAAAACGATGTCGATAATCGATGAATACTTCATTCGACCCATATTAAGCGGAGAAGGCTATAACCTAGTTAACACATTAGTCTATGCTGCTGTATTTATTGCAATCCTGCCACTTCTCTTCAAATTTCTGAAAGCGCTAAAGCTGAAGTTGGACGAAGAATTCTTCGTTTCACTTTTTCCCTTCATTCTCTTAGGCTCCGTAATGAGGACTATAGAAGATTACTATGCTATTTCCATCTTCTTGAAAACACCATTCATCTACATTTGGATGACTATATTGGTTATCTTAACCTTACTCATAGCAATCCAAGTAGAGCGAAAGCTCGGAGTTAGGAAGACCGTTCTAGTATTTGGTATTGGCCTATTACCCTTGCTCCATTTCTTAACGTGGCTTAGATTTAGCAATTGGTCGGCTTTTTGGTTAACATTAGTCCTAACCCTCGGCTTTGCGCTAGTATTGTTACTCATTTGGAAGACGAAGCAATCAAAGTATCTTACTCGCGGAAACTATGCTGTTATGTTAGCGCACCTCTACGAGGCTTCCGCTACTTACGTGGCCATAGAATTCTTCGATTTGGGTGAGCAACACGTCTTGGCAAATATGCTAATAGGCACAGCGGGAACTTGGTCTATATTCCTTTTGAAACTCGTAGTAGTATCACTCTTCCTTTACATCGTCGATAGAGAAGCAAGGGATGTCGAGCTACGGAACTATCTTAAGTTCATCGCATTCGTTCTAGGTTTTGCCCCAGGAACTAGGAATTTGCTCACGACGTGGATGCTGCCTAGAACCTAACTCTGAAATCTATTCGAAGCTTGTATTTCCTAGGAGCATAGGGCAATACTTGCTGGAATTTCAGGAAGGAAACCTTAGCTCCTTCTCTCTTTGCCACTTTCTTTACGAATTCCTTCCATCGTTCAAATCCACCTTTCTCTGAGCCAATGGCATAGAAGAAGCAAACGCCTTCCTGCTTCAGGCAACGAAAGGCACGGGAAAGATAACGGTAACCACCTTCAGGATAAGGCATGACTACGAAATCACAACTCCTAACGAAGCGGTTGTAAACGTTAGCGACGTCTCCTAAAATCACTTCACAATTAGTCACGCGATTGAGCCTGAGATTTTCTTTGAAGTACTTCACTGCAATAGGGTTTATTTCGATACCCACCAACTTCCTTACCTTTGGACATCGCTTTGCGATGAGAATTGGATAACATCCAATTCCAGC
>CAZUUD010000049.1:2559-3382 GCA_964623045.1 uncultured archaeon
CATTCCCAATTCTACATCCCTACTAAAGTACTCATTGATGAGACTCGCTACTCTTAATCTCTCGGTCTGTTCCCTCGGAGAATAGTACACCTTTCTCAAATTCAGTCTGAACGTGCATTTGTTTTCTCTGTGAGTTACGACGCTCCTATTCTCTCCCAACACTAGCTTGAGCTTTCTCAATCTATAGGTTCCGTATCTTTCTCCTAACTTCAGAAAGACGGATCTCACGTTCTTATGTCGCGATAGTAGCACCTTTGCTATTTGCTTTGCATCCTTCATCGAACAGCCTTCTGGCAGCTCGAAGATCAGAGCACTTCCTACTATATCGTAGGAGCTCGGAACTCGCATGATAATCTAACTCCTCTTTACCCACTGGCATGCATTAGACACACATCTACACTCCAAACCAAAACGCCTAGAATCATAACACTCTTTCCATTCGCAGGTAGTGAATATACTTTCATTTTTCGAACTACATACCTGGCCCGAGCAACCAGAAACTATGCAATCCGTATCACTACGACAATACCCATAAGTAGAGAAGCCACAAAAGCCCGTCTTCGGAAGAAGTACTCGCCTCTTACCTTCTAGTGTTACGAAGATTACACTGAAATTCTTCCCCACATCTCTAATCGTCACTTTTCTTCGACAAACGCATCGACAGAGATTTCCGTACTGGATTTCTTGGATAACGATTTCCGAATCACTTTTTCTGACTTCTAGTTCTGTTCCACAACAATTCGTCTGGACTTCAGCTATAACCACATGACTTTCTTCATCATAACTAACTCGTGGAGTAAGGATACCACGAACTCCTTCACAG
>CAZUUD010000050.1:0-3129 GCA_964623045.1 uncultured archaeon
GCATAGAATGTGTATTTTGTTACTGATTTTTGGATTTTTATTCGTCAAGAAAATCTCAATTTTTTAAAAATCTTCCAAGCCCCGGCCGGGATTTGAACCCGGGACCTCACGCTTACCAAGCGTGCGCTCTGCCAACTGAGCTACCGGGGCGATAATCTGAATTTCGAAGCTGAGTTTAAATTTTGCTCGAAGAAATTTCTTAATCTGGGACTAATACTAATCGTTGGTGAGCATGACGAGGATCTCGAGAATAGTACTCCACGGTTTCAAGAGCTTTGCGGATAGAATCGCGATCCCTCTGGCCTCTGGTTTTAACGTGATATGTGGACCAAATGGTAGCGGAAAGAGCAACTTAGTAGAAGCAATATTGTTTGCCCTAGGAGTTTCAACAGCACGCCAAATAAGGGCACCAAAACTCGAACAACTCATATTTCATGGAACTAAGAACAGGAACCCTGCTAAGTACTGTGTGGTTTCGATCTACCTAGATAATAGCGATGGCAAATTACCTGGAGGAGAGGAGATAAAGATATCGAGGAAAGTAACCCAAAAGGGGTTAAGCATCTTTAGGCTCGATGGAAAGGTTGTGACAAGAAGCAAGTTACTGGATTTTCTAGCTAATGCCAACATCTCTCCCTATGGCTACAACATCATCATGCAAGGCGATATAAATAAGATCATAGAGATGTCACCTACCGAACGAAGGGAGATAATAAGTCAACTTGCTGGTATCCAGGAATTCGATGAGAAAAAGCACAAAGCGATGCTAGAGTTAGAGAAGGTTGAGCGTCATATCAATGAGATGCAGATCATAGCGAGAGAGAAGAGTGCACTGCTCCAGAAGCTAATGGAAGAAGCCATGAATGCCGAGCGCTACGAAAGACTTAACGAAGAAGCGAAGAAGCTTAGGGCAAGTATACTGAAGCTAGAGTTAGAGCGAAAGAGAAAGCGCTTGGAAAAGGCGAGGGAGAAAACAGCTAATCTAGAAGCTGAACTCCAGAATGTGAGCAAGGAACTAGAGGCCGCTAGTAGGGAAATGGAAGAGTTTCTCAAGCAAAGCGGAAAACTCGCAAAGGAAATAGTGAGACTCTCTAGAAACTATGAGTTACGAAGGAAGATAGATGCTGTGAAGACCGAGCTCATAAGGAAGAAGGACGAATTACGTTTTCTAGAACTAGAGCTAGGAAGGATTAAAACCAAGGATAAGTTATTTGAGTCGCTCTCAAGTCGCGAGGGAGTCATTGCGACTCTCGAGGACTTGTTAATTATCCCTCCAAAATACGAACTAGCCTTTGAGGTAGCACTCGGTTCCAGATTGAGAAGTATAGTAGTCGAAAACGAAAACGTGGCAATAGCTTGCATAGAGGAACTCAAACAAAAGAAGCTAGGGAGGGCAAGATTCCTTCCGCTAGATAGAATTAGATTCGAAAGAGAAATTCCAAAACTTTCTGTGGGTAGGGCTGCGATTGAACTCGTGAGATTTGAGCCCAAGTACGAGCATGTGGTAAAGTACGTGTTAGGAAATCTTGTCGTAGTAGATAGCTTGGAAGAAGCCAAAGAGCTTCGAGGTTTTAGAGTAGTAACGGTGGACGGTGATCTGGTAGAACCGAGTGGCGAGTACATAGGTGGTCACATAGAGCGAGGAGAATTGCTCGCGAGGAAACGAGAGCTTGAGGCTAAACGAGAGGAACTAAGGGCTGATATAGATCGATTGGAACAAGAGCTAGCAGAACTAGAGAAGAAAGAGAGTGAAGAGGCAAAAGGTATAGAGAAGATAGAGAAGGAGAGAAGTGCTATAGAGCGAGAGCTCACAAAACTCAGGAAAAAAGTGTTTCTACTCCAGACTAAGAAGTTCAGAGTTAGTGAAAAACTTTCGCGACTTAGGATCGAGGAAGCAAGGTTAGAGACAGAGCTAAAGAATTTAGAGAGATCACTAAGCGAATTAGAAGTTGAACCAGCTTACGAAGGACAACCGGCCAAACTCAAGGAAAGACTAAAGCGAGTAATGCAACAACTCAGAGCTATAGGACCTGTGAATCTAAGAGCAAAGGAAGAACTAGAAGTAATTAGGGTAGAGTACGAGGAGTTACAACAAAGAATAGGTAGATTGGAGAGCGAACGACAAGCTATTCTTCGAACTATTGAAGAAATAGAGCAAAAACGCTATGATAAATTCATGGAAACGCTCAACGAGATATCGAAACACTTCTCCCAAATATATCGAGATCTCATGGGAGGTGAGGCCAAACTTCGTTTAGAAGACGAAACAAATCTAGAATCCGGTTTGGTGATAGAGGCTAGTAAGGCTGGTAAGCGATTCGTCTCTATAGATTCGATGAGCGGTGGGGAGAAGACGCTAACAGCACTAGCGTTTTTATTTGCCCTTCAGCGATACAAAGCGCTACCCTTTTACATTCTAGACGAGGTAGATGCAGCGCTAGATAAGGTGAATTCTAGGAGGGTTGCGGAATTCATAAAGAAATACTCGAAAGAAACGCAGTTCATAGTGGTTTCGCATAACGACATAACCATAAGCTATGCAGACGCGGTCTTCGGTGTGGCACTTCAGGACGGCGTGAGCAAAGTGTTTAGCATAAAACTTCCAGCAAAAACTCAGGTTCCGTTAACTTAGCGGTTGATATAGCTTATCCACCCTACTGCAAGTTAACTTCCCTCATCTCTCATCGCTGGTGCTTGTCATCCTCAGGCTATCCGGGGATAACCCAGCTTCCTTCATCTTAAGTTGAGTTCAAGCAAACTATCACATCTCTATTAAGCTTCGAACCACAAGCTTTGCACTTCATCACCCTGTGCTTATTCCGTTCTAATCTCAAACCACATATCGGGCATAGGGATGGGGTTAATTTAGCATCTGAATAACTTACAGGTAAACCATTTCATAGAGCTTTGTACTCGATGAAAGTTTGGATTTTCCTAAACGCCTACGAATGTCAACCACTAAGTTAACAGAACTAAAAACTCATTAAGCTTAAATCGAAGCATACTTCATGTGGACTGAGCTAGTTATCGCAGCTATAATATTTGCAGTCCTCTATCTCAACATATTCCATCTGCTACTTTGGTCAGAAGAGAAAAGGAAGATTAGGAAGAGAGGTAAATCTAGAAGGC
>CAZUUD010000051.1:0-2764 GCA_964623045.1 uncultured archaeon
AATGAAAGTGATTTGATCTTTAACGATTTCTTCGAGGATACACCAACCACTTGGATTCCAGTATTAGCAAATCGCAGGGTCACATTCCCCTACATGATCTACGATCCTCTTAAGACGGGGAAGCTCTACGACAGAGCCCTTCCTATGATAAAACTCGTGTCCACAGCTCCTGACTCACCGTTGGCACTAGAGCTATTAGCTGACTCTAATGTAAGCTTCGTTTCATTCTCGTCCGTGTGGAGCTATCCGAGGAGACTTCCAGTGGGGGCAGAACTACCTCAAATATACTTCGATATCAATTTCGACCCCAATAGGTTCTTAACTTCTCCTTGCTTCGAGAAGCTTTATGGAAAGAACTATCTCTGGTTCTTTAGGGTAAACTACAGCTGTTCTCATAGAAGCTGGATTGAAGTACTAAACCTAGAAAATTTAGCATTCGATCCTCATCACATTATCACCATCAACTTCAGTAAAATCGCTTTACCTTCGTCCTTCATCAAGTTCGTTACCCCGTACATCTACATAGAATATGAGGATACGGGTCAAGAGGGAATCCTCCATTACTCAATTAGGGACGAAAGTGGAGAAAACTACGTGTATTTCTTCGGCACAGACGAAGTCGTCCCTATGATCTATGAACTACCAGCCCAGGCCATGCTCTCTCCAGAACTCAGCTTCTCTTTTGACTTCAAAGGCGAGCTGAAGAAGTTCTCCATCCTTCTACGTATTTTGCCATCATCGAATCTCACTAACGAAGTGTATTTGGTTGGTAATTGGATCCTTAGCAATGGTCATTTCATCGTTCCAAGATATAGCTATGATACTTTCATCTTCATTAACAATTGTTCCAAATTCAATGAGCTTAGATTAACTTACAAGGATGTTGCAGGGAATCTCGATCTCAATTTCTTCGATGCCGAAGAGGGAAGGTGGAAGCCCCTGGGCGTGGTATTCGGCAAGGGTAGCTTGGAGGAGAAGAGTATCAACTTCGATCTTCCATCGGGGAAGAAAACTCTTGTAATAGGTATGTTCTCCTACACGGACTTTCCTATTAAGAGGATTGAAATCTCGTAGAACTAAAAATAGTAAGACTTCTAAGTTCGATCATGAAGGTCTCGTTCATACTTCCAACTAAGAATGAACCTTATGTGACTGAGCTCGTGAAAGAACTACGATCACTCTGTCGAGGTATGAGCTACGAAATAATAATAGTTGACAAGAGCCGTGAGCCGCTAAGGGTGAAGGGTGCAAAGGTGATAAGACAACGATCTAATGGGCTTGGAAATGCTATTCTCGAAGGCGTAAGCCACGCTACTGGCGATGTGATTTGCTTCATGGATGCAGATGGCTCTCATAGACCGCTTGATGCTCTGAAATTGATACGAGCTACACGAACTTATGATATAGTCATTGGTTCTAGATTTGTAAGTGGTGGGAGGTCAAAAGATACGTTGTTCAGGAAAGTTGTAGCATTCTGTTTCAGAGCATTCGCCAAATTAACATTGAGGTTGAAATTAGAAGATCCCATGTCAGGTTTCGCTGCAGTTAGAAAGAATGTCTTCGAAGCTCTAAGACTCAATCCACTCGGTTACAAGCTTCTACTCGAATTGATCTATAAGGCTAAGCAAGCTGGGTATAGTTGGAAAGAAATTCCAATAGTATTCGAGCATAGGAAGAGTGGTAAGTCGAAAGCTGGAATAAGAGAAGCTTTGAGAATAATTAAGTACGTTCTGGATCTGAGGCTACATAAACGCTAATTAACTCGATAGCTATGAAAATTCATGGCAAAGGAGCGAGAGATCCTGCAAACGATAATCGTGAGTTACGATTGGGAGGAGGTGCTCGAGTACTTGGTGAGAGAGGCTCAGCTAGATCCTTGGGATATAGATATAGTGAGGCTTGCAGATCTATTTCTCGACTATCTTCGAAGACTCAGATCCTTTGATTTTCGCATCCCAGCGAGGTTCATCTTGATAGCAGCCATCCTATTGAGAATGAAATGTGAAGTGATAAGGCTAGTAGAAGAGAAACCAAAGCGAATCGAGCGAATAGATATAGAAGCTCCCCTGCTCCAGCCACCAGTTAAGCGTGTGCCAAAGCGCAGGGTGACGTTAGCAGAGTTAACAAGGGCTTTACAAAAAGCACTTGAATTTCAGGAGCGCAAACGCCAACGTAGGCTTAGACTTAGGCGTGCTGTCGAACTACTGATAACCTATGAGGAGGATATAGAGTTGCGAATGGAGAAGCTTCTACAGGAAATAAAGACCAAACATATCACTAGGTTTTCCCAACTTCTTACCGAGTTAAGGGCAGAAGAAATAGTTAGGAAGTTTCTTCCATTGTTGCATCTCGTTCATTGCTCCAAACTTTGGTGTTATCAGTTAGAACCGTTCGGAGAGATCTTCATATCTCTAGAGCCTCTCGAACTATCTAGTCTACTACAAGAATCTTAGCTCTGATACCACCATGATCTATTTCATAAACACGCTTGACTTCGCCCCAATCTTCGAATACCCACTTCCAACGAGTCGTTAGGAACACTGCGCGCTTGAATTCATGTCTTGCTAGATTGGAAAAGAATTTTTGATAGAGCTCTCTCAGACCACGTGGTGAGGTTCTTATTCCAAATGGTAGATCAGTAACCAAGCGGTCGCAACTAAGCTTAATTCTAGTAGCGTCGCCCTTTCTAAATCTTATCCGCACACCAGCAGCTTTAGCATTAGCTTTTGCTCGTTCTATGGCTTCCTTGGCTAGATCCACCCCC
>CAZUUD010000052.1:0-2616 GCA_964623045.1 uncultured archaeon
ATACAGGCTAGTGACTTATTCCTTCCTTCATGCAGATCTTAGACATCTACTCTTCAACCTCTTTGCTTTAGGGCTCTTCGGACTCATTCTAGAAAGAAATCTAGGGGCTAAGCTGTTCCTCTCGACCTTCTTCCTGGGCGTGATTCTTGGTGGTTTAGCGGGAAGTCTCGCCTATTCGGAGCAGATAGGTGCTAGTGCGGGCATCTTCGCTATTATAGGTGTGCTAGCCATACTCTATCCCAAAGTTCTAGTTCCCGCCTTCGGTATGCCCCTTCCTCTCATAGTTGCAGCATTTGGTTGGATAGGGATAAGTCTAGTTGGTAGTTTCGTTCCTAGTGATACAGCACATTTGGCCCATCTCACTGGTTTGCTTCTTGGCTTGATCATAGGAGTTGGAATTAGAATTCGAAGCTCACTTTCTCCTCAACGTTCGCTTCAAGTAGATACCCACATGAAGTATCAAGAGGGTTATCAAAGCGGTGATAATCGCTAGAAATTCTTCTCCAATACCTACTAGCATACCTATTCCTGCTGTTACCCACAATGAAGCTGCCGTGGATACACCTATCACCCTGTTACGAGTAGCAATTATACAACCTGCTCCTATGAATCCCACACCAGTTACTATTGAAGCCGCTATCCTTGCTGGATCGGTAGAGAAAAGTAACGAAACGAGCGTAAAGATACAGGATCCCATCGAAACCAACATGTGAGTTCTCAGTCCCGCTGGTTTACGTAATTCTTCTCTTTCGGCACCTATCACGCCGCCTAAGACAGCCGCCAAGATTAACCTCCAAATCGATTCCCAACCCAACATGAAAGAAAATTACTCGAAGTTGAATTAAAAATGGTCAACGGCGTGCTCGCTTTCCCACGGTCCTACGACCGCAGTACTCGCGAGTACGCTGCGCCGCTTAGCTTCGGGGTTCGGAACGAGACCCGGCGTACCCGGCGCGCTTTGGCCGTTGACCAATTTTTTCCTTTGGGTAAATTTTAAATTTTTACTCGTAAACGTCTCTTAATTCAGGTGAATTTTAGATGAGCGATGAAGATGAAGAGAATAGAACGAGAACTTTTGTACTCGCTAGCGGAGCGGCCAAAGACTTTTTGGGAGCTATTACTAGATAACAATTCTCTTCTGAAGGATTTCATAAAGACGATCAATGTGCTCTATTCTTCTGGCATCATAAGGAAGAGAGGAGAAAAACTGTATCTCACGGAGAAAGGCAGAAAGCTCGTTAATAAACGTGCTAAGTTTTTCCTTCCAGTTCCCTGTAGGCGGTGTCGGGAGAAAGGGTTTCTCTTTAGTAAAGAACTAGAAAAGGTTTACAGAAAGTTCAGAAGAATCGTAAAGTCTCGTCCCACACCAACGCCGGAGTTCTTTCAGGGTTGTGTGCTGGCAAGAGATACCGTAGCTAGAGTTGCGTTCATGAATGCCAATCACGACGTTGCAGATAGAAGCATTCTCCTTGTAGGAGATGATGATCTGCTTAGCATAGCACTTGCGTTAACCGAACTACCTAGGAGAATAGTGGTAGTCGATATAGATTCGAGATTAGGAGAACTTATAGGAAAAGTTAACAAAAAATACAGGTTTAACATAGAGTTCGTCGAATATGATGTTGCCGAACCTTTACCAACTTTTCTTAGAAGGAAATTCGATGTTTTCTCTACTGAACCTCTTGAAACTACAAGTGGATTTCTCGCTTTCTTGGCTAGAGGGGCTGCCGCTCTGAAGAGAAATGGAGTTGGATACGTAGGTCTAACCAGACTTGAAGTGAGTCTCAAACGATGGAAGGTATTCGAACAAGAAATACTGAAGATGAACTTCGTAATCACTCACATTTTGCCTAAGTTCTCTCGCTATTTCGATGGAGAGGATGATCATCCTGGCGATGAATACGAACACTTTGTCGAAACCCTCGCCTTCAAAGTAAAACCGAATCCAGGTATAAATTGGTATACCTCCTGTTTACTCCGACTAGAAGCTCTCGGTATGCCTCGACCCATCAGGAGTCCTGCTAAGAGGTTTCCGCTAAAACCCGTGGGGGCTGAGGATTACACGCATCCTTCATTGTACAGTCAAAGAAAGTAAGAAAACATGTTGTAACCGCCCAATGCTATTAACACATAGAGAACGATCTTACCCAGGAAGCATGCTAAGAAGAATTTAGGAAATGAGTAGTTAATCGCACCCGAGTAAATGCCAGCTACATCATCTGGCAATGGTGTTGCAGCAAAAACGAAAATAAGCAAAAATGTCCATTTTCTCAAATACTTCATCCATTTTTTGTTTTTCCATTTCTTCAAAGATTTCCCCTTTCTAGCCATAGCCTTATTCACGCCATAACCTAGAGTATAACCAACGCTCTCTCCTAGTGTTGCGCCAAGCGCACTCACCAAACCCACTAACCAAGGATCTAAAAAACCTGCTGCAATAAATGTGAGCACATGCGAAGATATGGGCAAAAGGATCGTGGCATTAGCAAGAAACGATGCTAGAAATATTCCGAGATAGGAAAAGTTGGATATGAGATAATAGAGAAAACTGTAAAAGTCAGCAAGCATGGTAATAAGTTAGATTCCCTATGGATAAAAACGTAGAACCCTTTTTAG
>CAZUUD010000053.1:0-2595 GCA_964623045.1 uncultured archaeon
ATTTGGAGCTGCTCATGCTCCATACCAAGGGAGAGAACAACCCCGAGATCCACGGACTTGCGTGGAACGTGTTCCAAGAGGTCACGGAACGCGTCAGCAAACCACTGAAACTCTACGCAGCTGGCCAGGATTTGCTTGGAGAAACCTTCTCCGGAAACATAAAGGGGATGGGTCCAGGAGTAGCTGAGATGGAAATAGAAGAGCGACCCTCCGAGCCCATAGTAGTGTTTGCAGCAGACAAAACAGAACCTGGTGCCTGGAACTGGCCACTCTACAAGATCTTTGCCTGTCCCGATAATACTGCAGGTCTCGTGATAGATCCAAAGATGCACGAAGGCTTCGTGTTTAGAGTTCTCGACGTGCTAGAAGGAAAGGCTGTGGATCTAGCTTGTCCAGAAGAGCTCTACGATCTCATAGCCCTCATAGGAACCACGGGAAGATATATCGTAGAACGAGTCTTCAGGAAGTCTGATGGAATGACAGCCGCTGTAGCTAGCACGACTAGATTGAACCTAATAGCTGGCAGATACGTAGGTAAGGATGATCCTTGTTTGATAGTGAGGTGTCAGCATGGTTTGCCTGCGGTTGGTGAAGTGTTGGCCCCATTTGCTTTTCCCCATCTCGTAGCTGGTTGGTGTAGAGGATCCCATTACGGACCTCTTATGCCAGTAAGTCTACGAGATGCTAGATGTACCGTATTCGATGGCCCACCACGAGTAATAGCCCTAGGTTTTCAGATTTCCGAAGGGAAACTAGTAGGACTACATGGCAATGAGCCAACAGACTTATTCGATGATCCTGCATTTGACCTTGCTAGGAAGAAGGCAATGGAAGTTGTGGAGTACATTAGAGCTCATGGTGAATTCATGCCAGCAAGACTCGGACAGGAGGAAATGGAATATACAACTCTACCCCAAGTATTAGAGCGCCTTAAAGGTAGATTCAAGGAAGTCTAATCTTCACTTTTCATGTATTTTTCTCTTGCCAAAATAGCAGCGCCAAGAGAGGCATCTCTTCTAGAGAATAGGAGCCTAGGCAACGGTTCTACTATGGTCCTCTTAGCGAATTCTCTCCTAGTTTGTGTGACGAAATACCTCGCTCCCCTCACTATTCCTCCCCCGACCACTATTGCTTCCGGATGAAAAGCATTAGCAATACTTGCCAGGAAGTTTCCTAACATCTTCCCAAACTCACGAAAAATAGCCTTTGCTACTTTGTTTCCTTTTCGGGCAAGTAAAAATAGTTCTTCTGGTTCCATGCTAACACCGAAGACTTCTCTAGACTTACGAAGGAAAAACTGCCTTGATAAGTAAGCTTCTGCACATCCTTCTTTTCCACACGAACATCGTTCACCACCAAAACAGAAAGTGATATGTCCTAGCTCTCCTGCTCCACCAGACCCATGATAGATAGATCCTTCTATGATCACTCCGCCTCCTACACCACTTCCTAACGTTATACCAATAAGAGTTTGAAACCCTCTGAGCTTGGCCTCGCCATAGGCAAAGACATTAGCATCATTCTCAAAATAGACAGGAAAATCGAGTCCTCTCTTTAGATTTTTAAGAAAGAAACCCTCCATGAACTTCAGATTTGGCGCTCTCACTAGTCTTCCTTTGATTATGATCCCTGGGAACGCTATACAAGTTGCCGTGATATCTTCGTAGAGTTTTATAATCTCCCTTAATGTCGCCACTAATCTCTTTCGGGTACGGGGAACTGAAACCTTGTTCTGCTCACGAGTGCGTATTCTCTTATCAATCACTGACCACGCGATCTTAGTTCCGCCTACATCAATACCCAAGAATTTCATAGTTGACACCATAGAGAGCTTCTACCAACTTCAAACACCTTTCTGGCTCCCTGAGAAAGGAAACTTTCTGAGGTGTTTGGATCAGATCGTAGATCTCATCAACGGCTAAGAACTCTAAATGAACTGAGCTGAGTTGTCTCAACTCTGGTATTACCGAGTACTTCGAGTTCTTCACCCACTTCTTCGAAACTAAGAGATAATAACAAGCTCCTCTCAATCTCTTGTAGTCAGCATAGATAGATGAGAAATCCCTTGCCACGAGATTAGCAAGTTTTAATGTCACATTAGAAGGGTTTATAGTCACATGACCGTAGTCCGGTGGTATTAGAACTTCATCACCGCCCTTTGCCCTTATCGCCAACACATCGATTATTTTCGATTTGTCCTCTGGATGTGGAAGCTGAAGTAAGAATATGGCCTCTCCTTCAAGTACTTGGTAGAGTTCAGGATAAGTATGGGCATTTATCTTAGGGTGATAATGACCATGGGTCTTTATGAATTCTTCTCCTATAACCCTTGGTGGTATTATCGTGATATCAAATCTAATTCCAGTTTTTCTCGCTAACTCTCTATCCTCTTCACTTCTGTAAACGTCTCTAAACATATAATACGCATCGAAATCTTCGTGAAGAGCTTTAGGATCCTTTAACACATCTCTTAATTCCTCTCCTCTTCTTATACTAGGTTCGTATTCGAATTTTCCGAACTTAAGTCTCATCTACCTCTCCCTTTTCGTTCGCCGATCACCTTGCCATCCTTCAAGAGTATTATTCTATCTGCTC
>CAZUUD010000054.1:0-2590 GCA_964623045.1 uncultured archaeon
GCTTAGGATTCCGCCAGCCAGACCAGCGAAGAAGTAGCCAAAGACTTCGGGAATTCCGTGCATGCTTATGCTAAGCAAAGCTTGTGGAATACCAACTGCATAAGCAGCTAGTTCCGGGTAACCTCTAGCAGCCAACGAAGTTGCATAGAGTCCTGCGTAGGTTGCAATAACACTTGCGTTCCATCCTAATATGAGTGCTGCGCCAGCACCGAATAAGAAGCTCAGAAGGAAAGTAGTAAGCATTACCAGTGTGTTATTGGCAAAAATCAATCTTGCTAGATCGGAGCGTATCGCAGATCCCGTTAGAAAGGTGGATAACCTAGCTATTTCTTCCGTTTGTTTGGCGAAAGCCATGACCCTAAGA
Source organism: uncultured archaeon (assembly GCA_964623045.1). Taxonomy (GTDB): domain Archaea; phylum Aenigmatarchaeota; class Aenigmatarchaeia; order GW2011-AR5; family JAHLMP01; genus CAZUUD01. The sequence goes on from CAZUUD010000054.1 coordinate 365, forward strand.
TCCTTTGGAAAGACAACATAAGCCAATGAGAATGCTAGAATACTTCCTAGAAAGAATGCCGCATATATCTCTATCACATTGCCATGTCTACTGAGAAGGTTTCCTCCGCTCTCTTGGACTTCCTTTGCCTCTTCACTAGCAAACAACCTGAAGAAGAATGGTGCTAAGAAAGCCGCAAGAATACCACAGACCAATACCGAAGCGTGGTCTGGAAAGAGCGAGAGAGAAACTATCAACGCTATCCATGTCAGGAAGAGGCTCACTACGAATACTCGCACGGGAGACTTTGCCGCTAGCTCTGGAGAGAGGAGATCTTCGAGCACGAAATTAGATTTCCCCTAAGTTTTTTATTACTCTGGAAAAATAGATTCATGCCTAAGTACATCTTCGTAACGGGTGGGGTTCTTTCTGGTCTCGGTAAAGGCATAGTAACTGCTTCTATTGCTAAACTCCTCCAAGCACGCGGTTTTAAGGTGACTGCTATCAAATGCGATGGTTATTTGAATTACGACGCTGGCACTCTAAGACCAACTGAACATGGCGAAGTGTGGGTGACGTATGATGGGGGAGAAATAGATCAAGATCTGGGCCATTACGAGCGTTTCCTAGATGTGAAGATATCGAAGTGGAACAATATAACTTCAGGGCAGATATATTGGCAAGTAATAAAGAACGAGCGCGAAGGAAAATACTTGGGTAAGACCGTTCAGCTAATTCCCCACGTTACCAATGAGATAAAGAGAAGGATAAGGATGATAGCTAATGATTATGACTTTACGCTCGTCGAGATAGGCGGAACAGTAGGGGATTACGAGAATGTGATATTCATCGAAGCTGCCCGTCAGCTCAAGCAGGAAGAGAAAGCCCTCTTTGTCCACGTGAGCTACGTTCCTGTTCCCAAACACTTGGGGGAGGCTAAAACTAAACCAACTCAGCTCAGCGTTAAGAATCTCTTACAGCTTGGTATTCAGCCCGATTTCATAATAGCGAGGTCTGAAAAACCTCTAGATGAAGTGAGGAAACAAAAGATAGCCATGTTCTCGAACCTAAGGGAAAGCGATATCATCTCGGATCCAGATGTGGAAATCGTCTATGAGGTTCCCTTGATCTTCGAGACTCAAGGCCTTGGTGATCGCATTCTTGAGAAGTTTGGCATGAGAAAGAGGAAAGCAAGGTTAGCTAAATGGCAAGCATTAGTTAAGCGGGCAAAGAATGCTAAGCGATCGCTCAAGATAGGGATAGTAGGAAAGTACTTCAAGACAGGACATTTCGAATTAGCTGATAGCTACATTAGTGTTATAGAAGCTGTGAAGCACGCTGCCTGGAAGCTTGGTTATAAGCCAGAGATGAGCTTTCTAAGCTCCCAGGATCTCGAGAAAGGAAAAACAAAGGAACTAGAGGAAGTCAATGGTATAATAGTTCCTGGAGGTTTTGGTTCGAAAGGCGTTGAGGGTAAGATCAATGCCATTAGATTTGCGAGAGAAAACGGTTTGCCGTTTTTGGGTTTGTGTTTTGGGATGCAACTGGCCGTAGTAGAGTTTGCGAGGAATGTTTGTGGACTTAGGGGTGCGAATTCGACGGAGATAGATCCACGTACGCCCTATCCTGTGATCGATTTGCTACCATGGCAGCGAAAGTTGCTAAAGCAAAACCTCTATGGGGCTACTATGCGTTTGGGCGAACAGAAAGTGAAACTCAGAGGCGGAACCCTAGCTGCGAAGCTCTATGGTAGAAAATACATCTACGAGAGGTTTCGACATAGATATGAAGTCAATCCGAAGTACGTAAAGCGTCTCGAGCGTAGCGGTTTGATTTTTAGTGGCACTACACCAGATGGGAAGATAATGCAAATAGTAGAGCTACCTGATCATCCGTTCTTCATAGGAACTCAATTTCATCCAGAATTCACTTCTAGGCCGCTCAGCCCCAATCCGCTATTCCTGGGCTTCGTTAAAGCGTGTGCTAGCTAGCGTTCCTCTTTTATCGCATTTATGCTCGCAGATATAGCTAGCATAGTGGCTACTAGAAATAGACAGAAAGCTAGTAGAAGCGATACTGTAAAACTTGCAGGACTTGTTCCTTCAACTGCCTCTAGATTACCTGCAATCATTGCTGCGAGGGTAAAGCAAACACTTGCAAGGATCCACAATCCGTGGACGTAGAAGTCAAACTTCATGGCTAAGGATTTGGGAGAGATTTTAAATCTCTTTTCGAGTAGAGGAAGAT
>CAZUUD010000055.1:0-2559 GCA_964623045.1 uncultured archaeon
GTAAGAGCACTAGGAGATGTGCCTTACAAACTCATAATCCTTGATGAAGCTGACGCACTAACAGCCGATGCTCAACAGGCGCTGAGAAGGACTATGGAAATGTTTGCTGAGGTTACTAGGTTCGTTTTGATTTGCAACTATTCAACGAGAATAATTGAGCCTATTCAGTCTCGATGTGCAGTCTTTAGGTTTAGAGCACTAAGTGACAAAGACATAGTAAAGTTCATAGAACGGATTGCTAAAGGCGAAGGCCTTAAGTTAACGAAGGAGGCGGTGAATGCCATAGTTACGCTCTCCGAAGGAGATCTGAGAAGGACGGCAAATATTCTCCAGGCCTGTGCAGTTTACACTAAACACATAACGGAAGATGTGGTCTATGACGTGATGATGCAGGCAAGACCAAAGGAGGTTGAGGAGATGCTGAACTACGCGTTGAAAGGAAACTTCGGAAAGGCCCGAGAGATACTGCAGCACCTACTGCTTCGTGAAGGTCTGAGCGGCGCTGATGTGATTAAGGAAATTCATAGACAGATATTCAGGCTTAACATACCAGAGGAAGATAAGGTTAGGCTGATTGAGAAGTGTGGCGAATATGAGTTTAGAATAGACATGGGTGCTAATGAGCTAATTCAGCTAGAAGCCCTACTTGCCCAATTTCTGTTAGTAGGAAAGAAATAACTGTTTTATTGTTATCGCTGAAAAGTAGTAATGAAATTCCAGTTGATATTCGATCTAAAAGGCATACTCGTGGATCAAGCTGCAATAGAGAGATTCGGATACGATTACTTGCTCTATTCTCTGAAACGGGGAAAGAAAGAACTCCCAAGGGTGTTTCTATACGGACTAGCAGCGGCGATTACGAAGAACTTATCTCCGAACTTTGCGTACGAATTTGGAGAAGAGGCGTTTAGGGATGTACCTAGAACTCTAGTAGAGGAATTTGCAGAACGTTATGCTAGGTACTTGCCTAGGAAGAGTTTGACGCTCATGAGATTGCTAAGAAGGTTGGGCTATGAGATCTTCGTGATAACCCATGATATTCACGATCTCAATGAAAAAGTCTACGAAAGAATGGAAGTCGAAGAGGGAAATGTGATCGATAATAAGTTCAAGTGGAATGGGAGTAGAGTCGAAGGTCTAGAGCTGCTGGTCGACAACAAATTGCATGCCTACTTCAGATTGGTAAGGGATGGGAGAATAGATCCTAGGAAATCCGTGGTCATTGGTCATAGCAAGGAAGAGGTCCCGCTCATACCACCATCAAGATTTGCGATAGGTCCTAAGAACTCGGAAAAGGCATTCAAACGAAGGGCTGATGCACTGTACAAGGATCTCTTAGAACTTCCGAAATTGCTTGAGAAGCTTGAAGAGAGTTAAATTCTTCTTAAGAATCATTTAGATTATGCTTTGGACCGAGAAGTACGAACCTAAGAATCTGAAGGAGTATGTAGATCAAAAAGAAGCGGTAGAATTCTTTCTGAAGTGGATAAGAAACTGGAAGCCCGGATCCAAGGCGCTCTTGCTCTACGGACCACCTGGAATAGGGAAGAGTGCTTTGGTGGAAGCATTTGCTGCCCAATACGATTACGAGCTTATATCACTCAATGCGAGTGATGTAAGAAGTGCAGAACGAATAAGAGCGCTGATAGGAGAAGCCACTAGATTAGCGCCCTTACTTAAACGCTCCAGATTGTTTCTCATAGACGAGATAGATGGAATGACGGGTAAAGAAGATAGAGGTGGCATAGGAGAGGTCATGAAACTCATAAGGACTTCTGCTTTCCCCATAGTTCTCATAGCCAACGACCCGTTTCAGAAGAAGCTAAAAGCTTTGCGCGATCACGTGGAGCTTCTGCCACTAAAGCGAATACCTAAGCGGGCTATCGAGCGAAGACTGGCGGAGATTTGCAGGAGAGAAGGAATCGAAGCAGATAAGGAAGTATTGAGTGCTCTTGCTGAGCGAAGTAATGGTGATCTTAGGGCAGCTATCAACGATCTCGAAACCATAGCTAGGGGAAAGCGAAAGCTAATGATGAAGGATCTGGAAGTACTTGGTTATAGAGAGCGAGAAGAGAGCATATTCGATGCTCTGAAGATCATATTCAAGACTAAGCGAAGTATTTCGGCTAAACTAGCAACCATTAATGTCGATATGGATCCAGAAGAGCTGTTCTGGTGGATAGAGAACAACGTGATAAACGAATACGAGCGACCGGAGGAAATAGCCAAAGCATACGAAGCTCTGGCTAAGGCAGATCTCTTCAGGCAGCGTGTTGCCCTAAGACAGAATTGGGGCTTACGAAGCTATATGATAGATCTCATGACAGCGGGAGTGGCGATGGCGAAACGAGAAATGTATAGAAAGTTCACCAAATACAAGTATCCTTCCAGACTCGTAATTCTAGGAAGAACCAAGACCGAGAGAAAAGAGGAAAGGGAGATGTTGGTCAAACTTGCATCTCAATTACATTGCTCCACGAAGAAAGTGAAGAGCGAATTCATGCCCTTCTTGAAGTTGATAGTAGCTAGAGAACGATGAGGCGACTTCCTCTCATTCAT
>CAZUUD010000056.1:0-2526 GCA_964623045.1 uncultured archaeon
GTCGAAGAAGCCCTTAGTATGTACTTTCAAGAGGGAAATCCAGCCATCGAAGTAGAGGCAACTTCCTATACGTTTACTTCGTTGAATGGGCCGGTTATATCGAAGAAGTATAATTTCAAACTCAAGGAAGTAGAGTGAACGAAAGGATAAAAAAGTAGATGTGAATTCTTAAGCAGTGATCCACGTGGAACGCGTTGTGGGAAAGGTAGTGCATTTTTATCCTAAGATAAGTGTTGCGGTCGTCGAGGTGCAAGAGGAGATAAGGAAAGGAGATAGGATAGCGATTCGTGGTAAGACTACTAACTTCGAGCAGGTAGTGGAGTCTATGCAAATAGAGCACCAGCCAATAGAAGTGGCTAAACCTGGACAGCGAATTGGATTGAAGGTGAAAGAACGCGCTAGAGAGGGAGATCTTGTCTTCAAGATAGAAGAGGAAACTGTTTAGTTTTAAAAATTAGGAAAGGAAGGTGTTAATTCATGGTAAGGAGCGCATCACTCATAGGTAAAATAGTAGTAAGTGAGGAAACAGGAAGAAAATTCGGCGTAGTTGGTGATTTCAAGTTCGTGGGAGAGAGTGGAGAATTACTTAGCATAGTATTGGCAGAACCAACCAAACACGCACGCTCGCTTAACCTAGAGCAAGATGAGCGCGGAAACCTGCTCATACCCTTCTCCTGTGTGAGGAGCGTCGGAGATTTCGTGATCATAAGCGAGAAGGAAATAGGATGATCCGAAGAGATTTTAGATTTTTACGTTCATTCTCCGGTTTTAGGTAATCATGCATAGCTTTTGCTCGAGAAGACACACGCTGGAATTTTCCTTCGATCTAGTTGATGCGAGATGCATCATTCTCGGCGTTCCTTTTGAAGGGAAACACTGGGGTAACGAAGGTGGGGCGAGCTTAGCACCAAAACTCTTGAGGAAGTACTTCGATTATTATTACAGCTGGGATCTCGAAAACGAATTAGATCTCTACGAACTACCCATCTTCGATGCCGGCGACGTTAAAGTAGCTAAGAGCTTTCGAGAGACGAAGCAAAGAGTAATAGAGGTCGTGAGGTACTTGAGATCCAAAAATCCCTCCGCCCACTTCTGCATCATAGGCGGAGATCATCTCGTAACCCCAATGCTTGCCGAAGCTCTTGGAGTAGGGAAACTCCTATCGCTCGATGCCCATTTGGATCTCCTTTCAGAAAGCGATGCACGAGACTTCGAGCATGCGACGGCCATGCGTAAGGTGATAGATAATAGAGAAGTATCTCTCTACGTCCGTGGAGTTCGTGACGTAAGTCAAGAAGAACTCGAATACGCAAAACTCAAATCGATTGATTGGCGAAATGATCTATGCAAGCTTCCTTCTAAGGTGGATTACCTCAGTATAGATATAGATGTTCTAGATCCAGTTTACATAGATACTTCGGCTCCTGTTGCGATGGGCATTAGGTTCGAGGATTTACTCAGAAGTTTGAGAAGGCTTAAGTTCGATCACGTCGATCTCGTTGAGTGGATTCCACCTAAGGGATTTCCCTACGTGGTTAGGATCTTCAGAGAGCTCTTGGTGAGACTTTCGATGTCTAAGCGTCTTAAGCGTTAGTTCCTAGAACCAAGCATGGAATTAGATGAAATAGTGCGAAAGATAGTAGAGCGCACGGGATTGGATGAGAAGGAAGTGAGGGAGAGAATTGCTAAGAAGCGAAGGGATCTCTCGAATCTCATCAGCGAAGAGGGGGCCGCATACATAGTTGCGAAGGAACTTGGGGTAGACCTCATCAAACGAAGGATCTTCAGATTGAAGATTAAGAACGTGATTAGCGGAATGAGGAACGTGAACCTACTAGCAAGGGTAGTAAGCGAAGTCGAGCGAAGGAAGTTCACCACTAGATCTGGTGATACAGGAGAGCTTGCGAGTTTTTGGATAGGGGACGAGACGGGCGTAATTCGCGTAGTTCTGTGGAACGAAGAGACTAGGCTTGTGACTGATCTAAAGCGAGGGGATGTAGTTTCGATAGAAAATGCTTATACCCGGGACAACTTAGGAACACCTGAAGTGAGACTTGGAAGAAGAGGAAGGCTAGTTCTCTACGATGGTGAGACCAATTTGCCAAGCGCAAGGGAGATAGAAGAGAGGTTCAAGCCTGGAAAGGCCTCGCGTGAATACGAACGCAAGTCCATAGCGAAACTGAAGCAAGGAGATTCTGCTGAACTAAAGGCGATGATAGTACAGCTATTCAAAATACCTCCCTTGTTCTACTCTTGCCCTGTATGCGGCGCTAAGCTAAAAGCCGGTGAGAGTTGTAAAGAACACGGAGCTAAGGAGGCACATGCAGTAGTTGCTGGAATTCTCGACGATGGTTCAGCTAACCTAAGGTTCGTGGCATTTCGAGAAGAAGCAGAGAAGATTCTTAACGCTAGCGTAGCTGAGCTAGAGCTAAAGCTGAGAAGTGGAGAGAATGGATTGGAAGAGATAATAGCTAACTCGATGATAGGAAGGGAATTCCTCTTTCGTGGTTTCGTGAAGTACAATAA
>CAZUUD010000057.1:0-2419 GCA_964623045.1 uncultured archaeon
AATGCGTTTGAGATATGGGGCCGCCCGGATTTGAACCGGGGTTTCCAGCACCCCAAGCTGGCGTCCTGACCAAGCTAGACTACGGCCCCAAGGACTCAAACCGAACTCATATATCTCTAGTTAAGCGAAATTAAAAGGACTTGATCATAGTCCTGACTCTTAAGCATTAATATGAGTAGATACCTAAAAGAGGTCTTCAGTCGAAATGAAGTATGCTTATTCCTATGGAAGAACTAAGAGAGGTAGAAGCCAAACGTAGATGAGAGTTAGATGTCCTTAGGACTGTAAGAGGTGCTAAAAGAACTCTACCCAAAGATCAAGCACCTTCTCTGAACTTACTCAACGCGATCAATCCAGAGCTCTGGAGCTCTTGGTAAAGGTTTCTTAGCACAGCTTGGTAGTCCACCTTTCCTTCCTCCACCAGAAGCATACGTTGTTCTAACTCTCTAGTTCGCTCTTCGCTCACGAGCTTCGGATGGTGCTTCCTGAGTTGGAAGTAGATGCTTTTCCCTAGTCTAGTCGGAATTAGACCCTTTCTAGTTTTGAAGATGTACTTTCGCTCGAATAAGGTGGTAACTATTTTTGCATAGGTAGAAGGTCTACCTATCCCTCTTTCTTTCATCGTTGCTATCACTTCGCCCTCATCGAAGAGTCCTACTTCAGCTGCTCTGAAGTAGCGTTTCCTAATTATTCTCACACGCTCACCTTTTCTCAGTAAGGGAACCTCAGCAACAGCGCGAATTAACTTCATCCAACCAGGAAAGTGAACCTCTACTACACCACCCAGCTTCGCAACTCCACCATCTAATCTAAGCTCTGCCTCTTCCCACAAAACTCTAGCAGGCTTACATTGACTAGCTATGAAACGCCTGAAGATCAAATCGTAGAGTTTTAGATGATCTTTGGTGATAGCTTTGACCGGAATTATTATACCTTCCTTCATCAGGAGCTTCAGTCTTTTAACGTCTATACTTCTTGTTGGCCTTATACACTCGTGTGCCCCACGCCCCGCGAACCTCCTAGGCATGAAGTAATTCTTTCCCAGATTGTCTTCTATCCAACTCTTTGCAATGGAAATTCCGGCATTGCTAACGCGAGTGGAATCCGTTCTATGATAGGTTATGAGTGCCAACTCGAATAGATCTTGGGCTAACTTCATAGTATAGGCTGAGGAGAAACCAAAGCGACGGGCAGCCTCCTGAAGTAAGGTATCGGTAGTGAAAGGTCTTGGCGGTAGAATCTCTTTCTCCTCTAGCTTAACATCGGTTATGATGGCTTTATTTGCTACTACTTTTCCCTTCAATGTGAGTTTTATGCCGTTCTCTAACTCAATTGTGGTGAAGTCGGTATAACTCTGCCTGTGCTGACGATCTCGCTCTATTATCCATCCTAGAACAGGAGTTTGAACCCTCCCAGCAGAGAGCTTAGTATTCTTAAAGATCTTCCAGAGAAATCTGCTCAAACCAAATCCTAGCCAACGATCCTCTATTCGTCTGACCAACTGAGCCTCTACTAGAGCTTCGTTAAGTTTTCGTCGTTCCCTGATGGCGCGCTCTATTGCACTTCTCGTAACTTCATGGAATTCGGTTCTGCTTATTTTGTTGACGAAGGGTCTTAAGGCGAGATATACGTCATAGGCTATTTTCTCCCCTTCTATATCGGGATCAGTTGCAAGAAACACCTCATCTACTTCGATTGCAAGTTTCTGAATAGCTTCGATGATCTCAGCCTTGTCAAGGATTTCCTCGTTCCCACAATTAGGGCAGCTACTATAATCCACGAACTGCTCGTTACACTTCTTACAGCGCTTGATAGAGTCGTAGATAGGTATGAAAGCCTTGGGTGAAACGAGAACACCATCTAATTCGCGCTGGGTAACGAGATCGTAAATATGGCCGAGGGTTGCAACTATAGTAAGTATGTATTCACCTGTGTTCACTTCATAGGCTACAGTTCTTCCTATTCTTCGCCTAGCAGGACGACCGAAGAAGTTTGCAATAGTCTTTGCCTTGTTGGGAGATTCTACTACCATTAGTGCGGATTTCAGCAAGTCTCGTCGCCTGGTAACACGCTTACCTTCGATTAGTTCTCTAACCAATTTCCTATCTCTATCTATTTCCTTCAGGACACTTTCTAGGTCGAGCTCTTCGAATCTCAGAAACTCCGCCTCTTCATATCGCCATTTAAGGCCACGCTGTAAACCAGCGAAGCATCGCGACTCATCGACGAGAACCACGCTCAGACCCTTTGTGATACCACCTGCAAAGAGCCTAGAAGTCCTACCAGAGGCTTGGATATAGGTCTTCACATCGGGAATTGCGACCCTTATCTTATCTCCTTCCTTTTCGAATAGCGCATACTTATAGCGTTGGAGTAACTGAGTAGCATTTTCGCTCCTCAGGATCTGCTTTACGAAATT
>CAZUUD010000058.1:0-2404 GCA_964623045.1 uncultured archaeon
TCTTCGGATTGTCCATAGTACTTGCTCATTATCTCAGGTCCGTTAATAGCATAGAAATTAGCCCCGCTTTCGTTTGCAACAGCTTTGGCTAGGAGAGTTTTACCACAGCCCGGAGGACCGTAGAGCAATACACCTTTCGGTGGTTCTATACCTAATCGCTCGAAGAGTTCAGGATGCTTTAGTGGCAGCTCGACCATCTCTCGAATCTTCTTTATCTCTTCCTTTAGACCACCTATATCTTCGTAAGTGACTTCTGGAACGCGCTCCTCGATGGGTTTCGTCATTTCCGGAAGTATCTCTATCTCGGTAGCTTCCGTGATTCTCACTATACCCTTTGGTTTCGTAGAAACAACGATGAACTTTTCTTCACCAAAGCTAGTGAAGAGCATTTGATCTATGTCTATACCAAATATCTCTTCGAAGAGGGTCCCCCTTCTTCTAACTACTGGATTAGGAATTATTATATCCCCCACTTTCACCGGTCGCATGAGCAAGGCTTGTTGGAGCGTTGATCCAGGAGCACGAATAATAACGCCCTTTCTTGCAGGAGCTAAGGTAACGTGCTCAGCTTCCTGAACATCCGCCCTTCTTACAGTAACGAACTCACCTATTCCGGCACCACAGTTTCTACGAACGAGACCATCCATTCTGATTATGTCAAGACCTACATCGGCAGGATAGGCACGCACAGCTATGGCGCCTGTACTTCTCTTACCTATGATCTCAACTATGTCACCTTCCTTAACGCCTATCTTTCGCATGTTCTTGGTATCTATTCTCACTATACCCCTACCAAAATCGGCTCGTTCTGTAAGCTCGCCCACACGAAGCTTTATTTCCTTCTTCTCAGATCTTTCTTCAGCCATATTCTACCGCCTCGCGAATTTTTTCTAACTCTTTCAATAGTTTCTTCTCTTCCAATAAGACGCGAATTAGTCTATATCTCACCTTTTTTTCCCACTTCTTAAAGTAATTCAGTATCTTATTTAAGCTATCCTCTGGAATTAAGAAGACTGAATTATCGATCTTCAAATGCGGAACCTCATCGAGAATTCCCTTTCTTAGATAGACGTAGCGCTTCTTTCCTCGCTTCACTACCTGCCTATAGCCATAGAGTTCCCTAAAGAACGTGTTCCTTTCCGAAAGAGAGCTAAATGCCTTAGTTTGAATGGAAAAACTAACTATACATACTCTCTTTCTCTTTTCCATAACCACTCCACCGTTTCTAAACTTTAAAATTTTAATTTAGGTAAATCATAACACAATAAATGTTTTTCTCGAATATCACTAGAGGCTCCTTGATTTCGATTTGTGGATTCTCTTCGAAAGAAGTGGCAGATCTCTTGGCGCTATCCGCCGCCTCGAGAGGTTGGAGATGCTTGCTTCTCACTTCTGAAGTAGTGGAACTAGAAATCAAAAATATGAAAAAGTGCTTAGGTGAGCTCATTATTTTGGAATGTACGAGAAAGAAGGAACTACTTCAAGCGCTTACCCAAGGAGTAGTTCGATGTTTAGATCTTCTAATTTTAGACTCTCTCGAAAACTATTTTGAAACGACACACCTAACTGCCAAAGAAGCAAGATCGATTTCATCTTTATTAAAGAGATTGAGAGTTCTAGCTGATTCTTCAAATGTAGCTGTTATAGTTGCTTGCAATGCCAAAAGTAAGAAGCTAAAGTTGATACTGAGATGGTGGTCAAAAGCTACGATAGAACTTCAAGATCTTGGGATAAAAAATCATGTACTCGCTATTATTCGTGGCAAAGGAAAAAGGAAAATGTTCGAGCTGAAATTAGGAAGAAAACTGAAACGAGTAGGGTTTTTCAGCCTCACCTAGCTGAAAGGTTGTGAGCGTGATTAATAGAATTCGTTAGAGCATTGACGAATGCTCGGAAAAGCTCCAGGTTAGTGAGGAGAGGTATGTTAAATTCTACGGCCTTCCTCCTTATCAAATACTCATCCTGAGCGATGCTACTTGAGTATCCATCAAACGATGGTATGTTGATCACGAGTTTCAGACTTCTACTTTCGATTAGATCCAGAACGTTGGGTCGAATGTGGGAGCTTATCTTTGGTACAATCTCCACTCTCACTCCGTTTTTCTCCAACATTTCTCCTGTACGTTGAGTTGCATAGATCTTATAACCCAGTTCTGTTAGTTGCTTGACTAATGGGACTATTTCCTGTTTCGTTTTCTCATCTCCAACGGTTATGAGAATGCCTTCCCCAGGACGGGGCAAATTCACATCACTGGCTAGAAAGGCTAGCAAAAGAGCTTCATGAAAATCATTTCCATAACAAGCTACCTCACCCGTCGATACCATCTCTACCCCAAGTACAGGATCTGCACCATCGAGTCTCATGAAAGAAAAATAGGGTCTCTTTATGACGAAACATTTAGGA
>CAZUUD010000059.1:0-2382 GCA_964623045.1 uncultured archaeon
CAGTAGAAGCATACCTTGAGTGCAAGTTCTCTAGCAAGCTTACTAGCCTTAGGGAACCAGAGATCCACGACCTTCATCTTGCCTTCGGTTATCGTTCCCGTCTTGTCCGTACATATCACATCCACTGCTCCGATTGATTCGGTTACTGCCAGTCTCCTAACTAGAGCATTGCGCTTTGCCATCTCTCTAGCCCCAAGACTCAGGCAGATCGTAATAACTGCGGGTAAACCCTCTGGTATTGCCGCTACCGCAAGGGAAACTGCCATCAATCCTGCTTCTAATACTCCGAACTTATTCGCACCGAGGAAGAAGGTGATCACTATAAGGATTGCTGTTATTCTCACTAGCTTCTTGGTTAGTTGGGCCATCTGAAGCTGAAATGGAGTTTTCTCCTCCTCTATTTCCTGCATCTTCGCTGCTATCTTACCTAGTTCTGTTCTCATCCCAGTTGCGAAGATTTTTGCTAAGGCATTGCCAGCAAACACAGCACAACCGCTGTAAATTTTATCTCCTCTTCGTTTCCTCACTGCTCTGGATTCGCCCGTCAGAGGAGATTCATCTACCTGTAACTCGCCCTTTAGCAGCTCTGCGTCAGCCGGAATCACATCGCCTCCTTCCAGCACTATCACATCGCCGGGAACCAACTCGGTAGAACTTATTTCCTGCTCAACACCATCTCTAATCACCTTGACCCTTGGTGTTGCCAAGCGTTGAAGTGCTTCTATCGTTTGTTCTGCTTTGTAATCCTGAGCAAAGCCAGCTATACCAGCAGCAAGTACTATTGCCAAGATCAGAATGGAATCGGTATATGCTTCTCCCTTCGTGAAGCTCACAGTAAACGAAAGCGCAGCTGCAGCTAGAAGTAAGAGCACTAATGGCGAGGTGAACTGATTGAGAAATATCTTCCATGCCGGAACTCGCTTTCTTCGTTCTATCCTATTCTCTCCGTAGAGTTTCAGTCTTCGTTTAGCTTCCTTGGTAGTAAGCCCTTGCATGAAAGAGTTAAGTTAGGAGAGTTTCGTATTAAGCATTTAGCTTTTGCGAGGTCAAGTTATCCTCGCTATCTCATTTTCTATTCTGATGTCAAGCATCTCTTTACCCATTCAACTGCCTTCCTTACATAGTGGTTTCTATCAGCTTCGACTTGCTTTAGAATTTCTAGAATTCTTTGGTGATTGCTTTTTGCTTTAGCGAAGTTAACCAAGAGAACTAAGGCGAACCTTCTTTGTCAGGGATTTCTAGATTTAATAAGACTTTTTGAGAGTTCGAAGATTTCTTCTTTCTTCAGCTGAGCAATCTTCCTTATCCCTTGGGTTGCCAAGGTATCGCAAACAGCCCAGTTGCCTATATTTTTAGCAAACTTCTTGAGGAGTTTCAAGGTCTTTTCGGGATCTCGCTTGCAAATTCTTCCCAAAATTTTTGCTGCTAGGAGTTGTTCTTCGAGAATTCCAGATTCCCAAAGCTTCTTAACTAGTTCGAAACCTACATAGCTATACCTTCTGGCAAGCTCATTTAACAGCGGGACTCTAACGCCATAGTACTTGTTGGCCGTAGGAATGAACTTAGAAGTAGCCTTACTCTCATCCGCGTGCCTCCGAAGCGTTCTTCTTATCTCTACCAACTCCTTTACGTTCATACCCTAATCCTCCTGCTCCTCTTTTCCCATTCCTTTCTGATCTTTCTTACGTACTTGTAGCCTTCTTCTCCGGTCCAAATTCCAGCGACTTTTCTCAAGGTTCTCGTGACGTTATCTCCTATCAATTCCAACAAAACCACAACCATTTAGATGTCTACAATGATAAAAAGAAAGAAAAATACTCAACTACACAACTACATACTTATGAGAGTTACAATAGATGTTGACGAGAAACTTAGGACCCCTTACGGAAAATACAGAAAGGCTGTTATCAATGAACTATTAAGAATTAGGTTGAAAGAAGCCAAACGCACTAAAAACGTAGATGAATTTAAAAAAAGTCATGTTAAGCACAAAAGTTTCTTCAGAGTTCTTATCGTTTCTCGAAGATGTGAGTAAAGATATAAGAACAAAAACAAAGGCTAGAACTAATAAAGAGATACCACGCCTAAATGAGTGAAAATTGTGGTCGCAATTCATCCACCGATTAAAAAATCGGTGGTCTTCTTGCGACAAAATCTATAAAAGAGGTTGCAAAGCTCAAGGTTAGGTTTATCTAGAAGTTCTAAAACTGAATCCCTAAACTCGCAAACGATATTTTTAGTGGATGGGCCCGGCAGGATTCGAACCCGCGACCTCCCGGTCCGAAGCCGGGCGCTCTATCCTGGCTGAGCTACGGGCCCTTTGTGCGTGTCTACCAATGTTCTAGTTTGAAGGTTTAACTTTAACTTGTTGGATATCTGGTC
>CAZUUD010000060.1:0-2250 GCA_964623045.1 uncultured archaeon
CCTGCACGCTTATCGTAGAGTACCTTTCCTATGAAGTAAGCAGGAATCGCTACCAACGAGAAGAGGGCGGCTGGAAAGTAAACTAAGAACTCCCAGAGCTCCAGATCAGGAAAGACTAATTTAGCTAGCGCATAGCTATAGGCCCCTAGATAATGATAGAGATTCGGCCTGAATGGCTTCCCATTAGGCGCTAAGCTAAGAGGATCGTAAAGCAGATCAGTAGCATTAACTAGTTTGCCATCGCGGAGCAAGGTTAATTGCTCGGTCTTGCCCTCGTAAATATAGCGCATGTAGCGCATGTGGAAGTAGGAATCTATGTTCATCAGCCAATCGTAATGAAAATTATAAGTTCTCAGCCAGAGGCTCAGGACCATTATCGTTAGCAGGCAAAGTGGTGCATAGTAGCGCTTAAGCCAGCTCAGATCTAGCTCGAGTTGCATAAAGCTTAGTAGAAGAAGGAAAACTAAAAAACACCTACTCTATCTTCACTCTCCTCTCCTTCCGCTCTGGCTTAGCCTTGGGCGCAACTATAGTTAGTACTCCATCCTCTAGCTTAGCCCTAACTCTTTCCGGAACTATCTCCTTAGGTAGCCTGTAGCTTCGCTCTATTCTACTTTCTGCAGCACTAGCGAAGTAAGCGCTCTCGGTCCGCTCTTTCCTCACCTCCTTCTTCTCCGCCCTAACCCTTAGGTAGTTCTCGGTCACCGTAAGCTCTATCTCATCTCGCTTGAAGCCAGGTAATGGTATGTGGATTATGAGTTCCTTATCCGTTTCTCTGAATCTGGCAGTAGGTCCAAACTTGGGAAAGGTTATCCTAGGTATGGTTAGCTCGAACCTAAACGGCTCTGACCAGAAGCTCTTGAAGGCTTCCTCTAGCTCGTGGCGCATTCGCTCCACTTCCTCTAGGGGCTCTTCCCAGAAGAATCTGTACTTTCGTTCCTCCTTTCGCTTCTTCCGTTTCGCCATCCTATCACCTAAGATAGAATTGGTGGCAACCTATTTATAAGTTTTATGATTTATGTGTAGCATAAATCACTTCAATCTTGCGAGGATCTGCTTGAATAGAAACTCAACCCCACCTATCTTCGGCATGCCATGGCCAGGCAATAAGTAAGTCACCTTGAGCTTCGAGAGCTTCTCCAAGCTCTCCTTTAACGCCTTCCTATCCCCGCCCGGTAGATCACTTCTCCCTATACCATCACTAAATAAAGTATCGCCGCTTATCAGGATCTTTCGCTTTCTCTCGTAGAGACAGATGCTACCCTGCGTATGACCAGGCGTCTCTATAACTTGAAAGCAGAAGTTGCGGGTCTTGAGCTTATCTCCCTGCTTGAGCTTCTTATCCACGGTTATGCAGCGCATTCGCTTGCCAAATAGATATGCGAGCGTTAGCCTATCATCACCATTCTCCAAAGCCGGTGCATCCTTTCGGCCTATTGCTATGGCAGCTTCACACCAATCTCGGAAGTGCTTCGCAGCTCCTATGTGATCGTAGTGACAATGCGTCGCCACTATGAGCTCTAGCTGATGTGGCTTTACTCCAAGATTCACGAGGTTATCTCTTAGTTGTGGAAAGAACATTCCAGTACCTGTATCCACGAGCAATTGTCTGTCTATCAAATAGACGTTACTCTCGTAACCTACGCCGTTCATCAGAAGTATTCCAGGATAGACTTGCATCTCAATTAAGCGTTCGGGTGAACTTTTTTAAGTCGAACTTACTTGCGAACGTCAAGCTCTTAACGTCAGCAAATCATTTCTTTTGATGGAAGCCAAGGAACTCATCAAGACTGCGCTAGAACTTGCGGGCTATCCTAAGCTAAATCCTGTTCAACAAAAAGCGGTGAAGCAAGGTTTACTCGAAGGAAAGAATCTAGTAGTTGCAGCTCCTACTGCAAGTGGAAAGACTTTCGTAGCTGAGCTCGCAGCACTCAACACAATCCTAAACCAAAAGAGAAAAGCAGTCTATCTAGTACCTCTAGTAGCACTAGCTAGCGAAAAATACCAAGAATTCAAGGAACGCTACTCCAAGCTAGGAATAAAAGTTGCAATAAGTGTTGGTGATTACGATGCTGCAGATCCGTGGCTCGAGCGATACGATCTCATAGTCCTAACCAATGAAAAAATGGATTCCTTGCTGAGGCACGGTGCTAACTGGATAAGTGAAATAGGTTTGGTAGTTTGCGATGAAATCCACTTGCTAGATTCTCCTGATCGTGGCCCAACCCTCGAAGTAACGCTTACTAAGTT